>JBHIEQ010000077.1:0-9548 GCA_046760725.1 Gemmatimonadales bacterium | reverse complement strand
TGCTCTCGACGCGGTGGTCGAGCTCCTAACAGCGAGGCCATCAACGCCGGTGTTGTTTGGCCAGGCATTCGTCATAATGCTGCGCGAGGGGCTCGAGGCAATTCTAATCGTCGGAGCCCTAGTGGCGGTCCTGGTCAAGGCGGGGGCGTCCGAGCGGCGTCGTGAGATCGGGCAGGGGGTCGTGGTAGCGATCGGGGCGAGTCTGGTGACGGCTGCGGGTTTCGCCACACTGTTCAGGAGTGCCGCGGCGTCGCAGGAGATTCTCGAGGGCGCGACGATGCTGCTCGCTGCCGCGGTACTCTTCTGGGTCTCTTACTGGCTGGTTTCCAAGGTCGAGAGCCGCGCGTGGACGACGTTTGTTCGTTCCCGGGTCGATCGGGCCCTGAGCGGTGGTGGGTTCGCGTTGGGGGCGGTGGCGTTCCTAGCGGTTTACCGCGAGGGGTTCGAGACGGTGTTGTTCTACGCGGCGCTGTTCGCCGGGACCGACGGGGCTCCGGTCGCGGTGGGAGGCGTGCTCGGTGGCATTGCTGCCGGTGTCGGAGTTCTCCTCATCGTGTATTTCACGGTTCAGCATTACGGCGTCCGTATACCGCTCAAGCCGTTTTTCACGGCAACGAGCGGTCTACTGTATCTGATGGCTTTCAGCTTCGCGGGTCAGGGTGTGGCCGAGCTACAATCGGCGGGAGTGATTGGTGTGACGCCTGTCGAGTGGCTCCCGGCCGTGCCGTTCCTTGGTGTCTTTCCGACCGTCCAGACGGCTCTCAGCCAGCTCGTTCTCGCGACTGCGCTGGTGGGTGCTCTGCTTTGGGTCTTCGCCGTGCAGCCCGCGCGGAGTCGGAACGCGTAACGAGCTGCGGCGGTCCTTGCTGCCGGCTGAGCCTGGCGCGACCTTGTTTGCGTGGGTCGTCATGTGAGTCGGGATGCGACGCAACTTTCTCGCTATGGTGCGCAAGGCGCTCGCCGACCGTTACACGGTCGAGCGGGAGCTCGCGCGAGGTGGGGCCGCTCGAGTCTTTGCCGCACGCAACCGGGATGGCCGGCTCGTCGCGCTCAAGATCCTCCATCCGCAGCTCGCCGTGTCCGTCACGGCCGACCGGTTCCTGCGCGAGATCGGGATCTTGTCGCAGCTCGAGCATCCGCGCATCGCGAGTCTCCTTGATTATGGGGAAGCCGAGTGGCTGCTGTACTACGTCATGGACTATGTCGAGGGACCGACGCTCAGGGAGCATCTCACACGACGCGAGCGGGCGTCGCTGGACGATACGGTGGACATCGCGCGCAAGTTGTTGGATGCCCTCGAGTATGCTCACGGGCGGGGGGTCGTGCATCGAGATGTCAAGCCCGACAATGTAGTGCTGTCGGCCGAGGGGGCCGTGCTGCTCGACTTCGGCATCGCAAGGGCAATCGCCACCGCCGGCACCGATCGACTGACACGCTCCGGGTTCGCCGTGGGCACGTCGGCCTACATGAGTCCCGAGCAGGTGGAGGGCGAGCCCGACATCGATTACCGCAGTGACATCTACTCGCTTGGCTGTGTCCTGTTCGAGTGCTTGGCCGGACGCCCGCCCTTCACGGCGGCGCGGGAGGACATCGTACTTCGGATGCACGTGGAGCAGCACGCGCCCGACGTGAGCGAATTCCGGAGCGATGCACCGCCTGCCCTGGCGGTGGCCGTCGCGCGCGCGTTGCAGATGCGGCGTGAGGAGCGCTGGCAGTCGGCGGCCGAGATGCGCCGGGCGCTTGAGGCGGTCTAGCGCTTCTCGGCCTGGCCGGCAGACCTTTCGGCCCTTAGAACCGCCGGGAGAGGAGACAAGGCGAACCCGTCGTCGCGCCACCAGCGCGCCAGCAGATAGGCTCCGAGTCCGATCAGTGCTATGCTTCCCATTTGGGCGAGCGTCAGGGTTCCTATGAATCGGTCGTCTTTCGCTCGGATGAACTCCACCGCAAACCGCTCCACTCCGGCCATCACCAGATACGTGCCGAATAGCCACCCGGTGGCCCGGCCGTGCCGACGCAATCGCCAGAGCACCCAGAAGACTAGAAGCATCGCAGCCACCTCATAGAGCTGCGTGGGATGGACGGCCAACACGTCCGCGGGTTGCGTACCATCCGGAAGCGCGATTCCCAGGGATGCGAAGTGCTGTGCCGTGGACGCCGGCCATCCCTCGGGAAAGCGCATTGCCCACGGGAGTGACGAGGGAACGCCGTAGTCGTCCTGAATGAGAAAGCACCCGACGCGGCCCACGGCGTAGCCGACTGCCAGTGCCGGCGCCGTGAGATCCATCGAAAACCTGAGGGGGACCCGTTTCCGGCGGCCGATGTAGATGACGGCCGCGACACCTCCCAGGAATCCACCGTACCACACCATGCCGCCGCGCGTGAACAGCAGTCCCACGTCCTGATACAACAGCGCGTAGTAGATCTTCGCCCCCACGATTCCACCCAGCACCGCCGCCACCACGATATCCGCCGCAAACGCGTCGTTCAGGCCCCTTTGCCGGAGATCCTGCTGCATCACCCATCCGGCCACCAGGAAACCCATCATGACCATGAGGCCGTAGCCCGTTATCATGATCGGCCCCAATCGTATTACGAGAGGATAGACGGTCACAGCCCGACTCCAGTGCGACTCACCGAGGGTTCGCGTTCCATACCCGGCCAGGGCATCCGAGCATCCGCGTCGAGAGTGATGCCGCTTCGCTCTCCCCTTTCGAGGTGATACCATCCCGCGCGTGCGATCATGGCGGCATTGTCCAGGTTGAGTCGCGCACGGGCGACCGCGATCCTTGCTCCGCGTCCCCGGAGGCGCCGCGCCATCGAGTTTGCGAGCGCGCGATTGCATGCCACGCCGCCTCCCAACACCGCCGTTCGGTATCCAGTCTCCTCGAGCGCAAGCTGTGTCTTCCCGACCAGGACATCGATCACAGCAGCTTGGAACGAGGCAGCGAGATCGGCACGGTCGTGCTCTGGGTCCTTCGACGCCCGCGCCGCGTGCAGTACGGCGGTCTTGAGTCCGGAGAACGAGAACTCGAAGCCTCTGTGCAGCATCGGTCGCGGGAACCGGAAACGGTCCTTCCCTTCCGCCGCGAGACGCTCAATCTCCGGTCCGCCGGGGTAGGGCAGGCCCAGTAGCGCCGCCACCTTGTCAAAGGCCTCTCCAGCGGCGTCGTCTCTGGTCTCTCCCAGCGCCCGGTAGCGACCCCACTCGGGCACGTCGAGCAGGAGAGTGTGGCCGCCCGACGCGATCAGGGCGACGAACGGCGGCTCCAGCTCGGGATCGTCCAGGGCGGCGGCAAACACGTGGCCCTCGAGATGGTTCACCCCGATCAGGTGCTTGCCGGTAGCACTGCTCAGTGCCTTGGCGTAACACACCCCCACCAGCAGGGAGCCAATCAGTCCGGGGCCCGCAGTCACGGCTACGGCGTCCACTGCGGCGAGCGGCAAGCCGGCTTCCGCCAGGGCTCGGTCCACGACGGGTCCGATGGCGCGAAGATGAGCGCGGCTCGCGAGCTCCGGCACTACCCCGCCGAACACGCTATGCACGTCCTGCGAGAGAATCACTAGGCTCGCGAGCTCCGGCCGACCCCGCTCGCGTGTGAGCACGGCCGCAGACGTCTCGTCGCAGGATGTCTCGATTCCGAGGACGACGTCCATTGCTACCTGCGTCGCACGACCACGCTGTCGGGGACGGGACGCGCGCTGATCCCCGGGGGTGCGATGACGCTGAGCGGGACAACCTGCTCGCGAGCACTTCCCACCACCATGGCAACCACGGAAACGCTGTCGGGGTCGATGCCGGCCAGGCGGGCCGTGGCTCCACGGAGCATGAGGGTCACGACCGAGGGGGTCGGACTCCAGCGCCTGCCCCGTTCCGACCGAACCTCCACCGGTACCTGGCTCAGCGTGCGCGTCGAGATCGGGCCGACATCGGCAGACACGTCGACCGAATACCGCGAGAGTCGGACCGGCGCGAGTCCCGTCGTATCGATCGCGAGGGAGCGGCGCACGGGCTGTCTCACTTCGGTGATCTCGAGCGGGAGGGTGTAGAGGGCATTCATCGTGCTCACTCGAATCTCGGGTCCCCTGACGAGCAGCGAACTGGGGGCCACGGCGATGCCCGTATACAGCCCGAATCCGGAATCGGGCCGCACCCTGACGCGCGGAACGACCGGCAGAGTGCGTTGAGCCAGCGCGTCGAGCTGGACGGTGATCATGCGGGGCTGGACATCCTGCGGAGTCACGTTCGCGTCGCCCGTCACGACGAGGTCGGCGAGGTCCAGCTCGACGATGTATTCGGAGCCCTGCACAGTGTCCGGGATCTCCTTGCGGATCACCGGCGGGTGGGCGAACAGCTTGATCAGCTCGCGCGTGCTCCCCGCGAACAGCGCCTGCACGTAGGGCAGGGACCGCCGCAGCGCACGCCCTTCCGGAGGCTGCACCTCGAGCGCCACCTGAACGAGCTGGGTGGTGGGCTCCTGGGCCGCGGTAGCCGCCCACAGCACCGCGGCGAGCAGCACCGCGGTGAGCTTCATGGGCCAATTGGTGAAGACCAGGCGGCCGAGTCTACGAAGTGCTGTCGGCCGTTGCGGCACGGTCGATACCCAGCAGCTGTCGGAAGATGCCTTGTTGCTCGGGCGCATCCCATTCGAGAGGTCCCCACACCTTCTTTACAATGGTGCCGTCCCGGTCGATCACGAAGCTCTCCGGTACGCCCGTCGTCTGATACCGGTCCTGGATGCGACCCGTGCGGTCGTGCAGGATGTCGAACGTGAGGCTCCGCTCCTCCACCCACTCCCGAACGTTCTCACTGTCGCCGAAGTCGATGCTCACCGCCACAACGCGCAGGCCGCGCGGCCCGAGATCCTCATGAAGGCGCTGCATCGACGGCATCTCCTCCTCGCACGGAGCGCACCAAGTGGCCCAGACGTTGAGCAGCACAACTTCGCCTCGGTATGCCTCGATCCCCACCGTATCCGCCGTGGCGAGGTCCAGGGCCTCGAAGTCCGGAGCCGCGGTGCCTACTCCCACCTGCTGTATCTCGGGAGTGAGCGCCACCCCCGCTACGAGAGCCGCAGCGAGCAGCGCCACTATCCCGCCAACAGCTACCCATTGTCCTCTCGCGGCCATGGTCACACCCTCGTGAGTGTCCGGCTTCGGAGCTCGCGGACGGCCGATGCCGGATCGCGGCTGCCGAAGATCGCCGATCCCGCGACGAACGTATCGGCGCCGGCCCCTCGGGCTCCGGCTATGGTCTCCGGAGTGATGCCGCCGTCCACCTCCAGATAAGCTGAGCTCCCGGCCTCGCGCAACAGTCGTCGGGCTCGCGCGATCTTGCGGGTCGATGAGGCGACGTACGATTGGCCGGGGAATCCCGGGTTCACCGTCATGATCAACAACAAATCCAGGTCGTCAACCGTCTCTTCGGCGTAGCTGAGAGGGGTTCCCGGGTTGAGCGCGAGTCCCGCGATCATGCCACTCGTCTTAACGGCTTCGAGCTGACGCTGCGGGTGCCGCGTCGCCTCCGGGTGAAACGTGAAGACCGAGGCTCCCGCATCTCGGAACGCCTCTATGTACCGCTCGGGTTCCTGGACCATGAGGTGGACGTCCAGGGGAAGCTCGGTGATGCGCCTCAGCGCCATGATGAGCGGCACCCCGAACGTGAGGTTCGGCACGAAGTTCCCGTCCATTACGTCCACGTGAATCCAATCGGCCCCACCCTGCTCGACGGCGGAGATCTGTTCCGTGAGCCGCGCGAGGTCCGCGCTCAGCACGCTCGGTGCGATTCGGATCTCGGTCATCGCCTCGGCCGCCGGGCTACGGTGACGTCAACGGCCACCCCCGGCGCCGCGAGCGTAGCCGGAGCCGGATCCTGTGATATGATCGTGCCGGGCTCGGCCGAGAGCGACGTCTGGGGTACCCATGTGCCGAGCTTCAATCTGGTCTGATCCAAGACCTCGCCAGCCTCCTCCAGGGTCAAGCCCACCAGGTTCGGTACGCTAATAGTAGGCGCACCGACGCTCACGACCAGCGTGACGGGCGTGCCGGGCCGGAGCGTCGCTCCCGCCGGAGGGCGGGTGTTCACCACCACTCCCCGCTCGACCGGCGCCTGCGATGAGTCCACGCGGCCCACGGCGAGTCCCGCGGCCTCGAGAAGCCGGCGCGCTATGGTTACGTCATATCCGGTCAAGTCGGGCACCGGCACGCGCTGTGGTCCTCCGCTCACGGACAGACTGACCGCGGTCCCCTCCAAGACCTCGACACCTGGCGGTGGGTCCTGCCACACCACGGTTCCGCGTGCCCTGGTCGGGTGGGTCACTGTCTCCACCTCGCCGGTGGTCAACCCGGCTTCGGACAGCGTCGCCCGTGCGTCTTGAAGGCTCACACCCACCACCAGGGGCACCGCCTGTGCAGTCGCGAATATGGGGGCCGGGAACAACACCAGCGCGGCGAACAGATAGCCGAGGATCGCGAATCCTACTAGCAGGGCTGTCCCGAGCAGGAGTCGGCTTCGTCCCGGGCCTCGGCGCGTGCGGTTTCGCGGCGGCACTACGACACCCTTCTCAGACGTGCCGCGTATCCGCCGTCCGACCCCTCGGCTCCGGGGAGCAACATCAGGTCGTCACCCTCCCGCGCGAACTCGTCGTGTCGTTCCAGGAACTCCTCCACCTGATCCTCGTTCTCTTCGCGCTCTAAGGAGCACGTGATGTAGGCCAGCAGCCCGTCCTGCTTGACCACCGAAGCTGCGCCGTCAAGGATCTCCCGCTGAAGGGCTGCGAGCTGCTCGATTCTCTTTGGCTCGAGCCGCCAGCGAGCGTCGGGGTGCCGTGCCATCACGCCCGTTGCGCTGCAAGGCACGTCCAACAGTACTGCGCCGAACTTCCCCTCGGGCAGGGGCGGTCGCCGCGCATCGGCTGCCACCAGGGCTACCTCTGGAGCTGCGCGTGTGAGCGTGGCTCTTAGCTTTCGGAGTCGGCGCATCCTGAACTCCGAAGCTAGCACGCGGCAGCGCCGGGAGAGTAGCGCCGCCTTGCCGCCCGGAGCGGCGCAGGCGTCCCACACGAGCGATCCGTGGGGTATGCCGCAATGATCGAGCAGTCGGGCCGGGCCGGCGTCCTGCACCACGAAGGCTCCCTCAGCGTACCCGGGCAGCGAAGCTACACGGCGGGTCTTCACAACGATGCCGTAGCCTCCCGCAGCCCGGCGGTGCTCCACCGCCCCCTCGGATACTGCCCTGAGCAGATCCTCCTCGGACCACCGGACAGCCTGGATCGTGAGCGGTGGCCGCTGGTTGTTATGGCGCAGAATCGCCTCGGTTCGCTCAAGACCGAAACGTGCACTCCATCGGGCTACGAGCCACTCGGGATGCGAGTACTTGGCCGCGAGATCGGCGGCCGGCGGCGGAATCTTCCCGTTCACAGCATTGGCGAGCCGGCGAAGCACCGCGTTCACGAGTCGCGCCGCTCCGGGGCCGTGCGCTCGCTTGGCGACATCGACCGTGCTCTGGACGGCAGCGTAGCGCGGTACGCGGCTCAGTTTGAGCAGCTGATGGGCGCCTATCCGCAGTAGGTCCTTCAGGTCGTCCGACGTCTTCTGCCAGCGCCCGGACACCAGGGGTGCCAGGGCACGGTCCAGCTCGGTCCGCGCACGGAGCACGCCGGCCGCGATCTCGTGGGCCAAGCGGCGGTCGGCGGGGCTGAGCTCTGCTACTTCTCTGTCGAGGGCGACATCGAATCTTGAGCCCCGGCGCACCGCCCGGAGAATTCTGAGGGCGGCGCTTCGTGCCTTCGAGCCGGGTGGATCTGTCAGTCCAGCATCCCGGTCGTCGGGCTCGAGGGCACGGCTATCTCCCGCCGGGACATGCGGCCCGCGAGGTACGCCAGCCGCCCTGCCTCCACCGCCACCCGCATCGCGGTTGCCATCGTCACGGGATCACGCGCGGCCGCCAGAGCGGTGTTGGTGAGGATTCCGTCAACCCCCTGTTCCATGGTGACGCACGCGTCGGACGCCGTACCCACGCCGGCATCGACGATGATGGGGACCGACAGGCGTCGCTTGATGATGCGGACATTGAACGGGTTCTGGAGTCCCAGCCCGCTCCCGATGGGCGATGCCAGCGGCATCACCGCCGCGCACCCTGCGTCCTCGAGCCTGAGGGCGGTGACCAGATCGTCGTTCGTGTACGCCATGACCTTGAACCCCTCAGCCACCAGCGTTTTGGCCGCTTCCACCAACCCTTCCGTGTCGGGAAGCAGGGTTTCCTCGTCGCCGATCACCTCGAGCTTGATGAACTCGTTGAATCCGGCTTCTCGGGCGAGGCGGGCGTAGCGCACGGCGTCGTCTGCTGTGTAGCAGCCCGCCGTGTTGGCCAAGAGAAAAAACCGATTCGGGTCGAGGTGATGGAGGATGCCTTCTTCTTTGGTCCGATCCAGGTCCACGCGGCGAACCGCGACCGTGACGATCTCAGCGCCTGACGCCTCGATGGCACGCACCATGGTCTCGTTGTCTGAGTACTTGCCGGTGCCGACCAGGAGGCGCGACCGGAACTCCCGCCCGCCAACCACTAGGGGCTGATCGATCGCCGTTGCCACAGCTGTTTGCATTGTCTCAACCCATCCGGCGGTCACCCGCCGCCAACGAAGTGTACCAGTTCGATGCGATCGCCGTCTTCGAGGACGGTGTTCTGCAGCGCAGGGCGTCTCACGATCTCGCGGTTCAACTCTACAACGACCGCGCGGGGGTCCAGGTCCAGAGCGGCGAGAAGCTCGAGAACGGACTGCTCCCGGGGCAACTGCCGCTCTTCTCCATTGACAACGACCGTGATCATCCCCCTAAAGGTATCATCATCGTTCTCACCACCGTACCGGGGTCCGGCGCGTCCCACACGGCGGAGATGACGGCAGCTCCGTAGGCGCCGGCTGCGATGAGCTCGGCCACCCGCTCCGGCGTGACTCCCCCGATTGCTATGACCCGCGCAGGCTGGGCGAGGCCGATCGCGTGGAGACCCAACGGCGTCGCGTCCGGATGGCTGGTCGTTCGCCAGATGGGACCCAGGAACACGTAGTCGGCTCCTTCATCCATGGCGGCTCTGGCTTCCGCCGGGTCGTGCGCCGAACGACCGAGCCAGACGTCGGGACCCACCAGCCGGCGCACCGCCTCAACGGGGAGTCCCGTGGCGGGGAGATGCACGCCTCGGGCACCCACGGCGAGCGACACGTCGGCGCGGTCGTTCACGAAGACGGTGCCCCCGCCGGCCCCCAGGGTCTCGGCCAGCTCTGCGAGAGGGCCCGCATCGGCCGAGGGCGCGCGCGCGTGGAGTGCGACCGCTGGGCCAGCTCCGATGCGTGTGACCCGGCCGCGGAGATCAGGTAACTGTGCTATGGCGTCGTTCGTTACGACGTGCAGCCGGGGAAGGCCCGGCCTCACACCAGTATGTCTCCTTTGACGGCGCCGCGGCCGCGGAGCCAGTCGCTCGCAGCTATGCGGTGACGTCCTGCGGGCTGGACGTCGAGGAATTGGAGCGCACCCTGGCCGGTCGCGACGACGAATGC
>JBHIEQ010000076.1:0-9584 GCA_046760725.1 Gemmatimonadales bacterium | reverse complement strand
CACGTCCCTCACGCCGAACACCGCTGCCTTGCAGTTCAGCGTATCGAATACCGTTTCGATCAACAGCAGGTCGACTCCACCCTCCAACAATCCCTCGGCCTGCTCCGCGTACGCGGCTGCGAGCTGGTCGAAGGTCACATTGCGATAGCCGGGACGACTCACGTCCGGAGACAGAGAGGCCGTTCGATTGGTGGGCCCCATGCTCCCGGCCACGAATCGCGGTCTGGTCGGGTCATGCACGGTGAACTCGTCGGCGACGCGTCGTGCTATGGCCGCGGCAGCGCGGTTGATGTCGCGGACGGCGTCCACCATCCGATAGTCCGCCTGCGAGATCGCATTCGCGTTGAAGGTATTGGTCTCCACGATGTCCGCGCCGGCATCGAGGTAGGCCCGGTGAATGGCTTCGATCACGTCGGGCCGCGTGAGGCTCAGGACATCGTTGTCGCCCGAGAGCTGCACGGGGTGGTCACGGAACACCGAGCCCCGAAAGTCCCGCTCCTCGAGGCCGTATGACTGGATCATCGTGCCCATTGCACCATCCAGCACCAGAATACGGCGTTGAAGCGCGTGCTTCAGCTGCTCGATGCGTTCCGGCTCAGTCAATCCTCGTTGGCCTCCCTGGCGCCGGGAAACGTGCAGTGGGAAACGGGAAGTGTCTGCCTCTCGGAAAGAACTCTTTCCCCTTTCCCCTTTCCCGACAAGAAGAAATCCCCGCCGCTAGATACGCACCGGGGACGGGCTTTTTAGCGACTTGTTTAACGTGGCTGCAATACGCCGCAAATCACCACGGATTCTGTTGTAATTGCTAATGTAAGGCGCGGCCGGTGTTTGCGCTACTGTGGGAGCCCGGCGATAATGGGAGCGACACACACCGTGGATCGGAGCCGCAATGCTCGAGACGGTTGACGTCGGTAAACAGAGCCTCGCCTCGTACGAGGTTCCGGCGGGCTCGGCGGTGGTGGAGCAGCTGAGGGAGCTGGCTCTCCCAATCAAGGGGGCGCGCGTGCTGCACGTCAACGCCACTCCGTATGGTGGTGGCGTCGCCGAGATCCTGCGATCCGAGATCCCCCTGCTGCGGGAGCTGGGCATCAAGGCCGACTGGAAGTTGATCACCGGGGGGGAAGCGTTCTTTCGGGCCACCAAGGCCATGCACAACGGACTGCAGGGATCGGCGCAGGGACTCACGGAGACGGACCAGAAGGTCTATCTGGAGCAGTCAGAGCAGAACGCGCGCGCGCTCGACGGTGAAGACTACGATCTGTACTTCATCCACGATCCTCAGCCGATGGCTCTGCTCGAGCTCAGGGGACGTGACACGGCCAAATGGATCTGGCGCTGTCACATCGACACCTCCAGCCCCAACCCGGACGTGTGGAGTTTTCTCAGGCCGTTCCTCGAGTCTTACGACGCCGCCGTCTTCACGCTCGGCGGATTCGTGCCGCCCGATATTCCGATCGAGCGGATCGAGATCATCCCACCGGCGATCGATCCGTGTAGTCCGAAGAACCGTCCGCTGAGAGACGAGGTGATGCGTGGCGTACTCCAGTGGATCGGAGTGGACACGGATCGGCCCTTTGTCGCTCAGGTGAGTCGCTTCGATCCCTGGAAGGATCCGCTCGGTGTGATCGAAGCGTACCGGCTGGCCCGCAAGGAAGTGCGCGGACTGCAGCTCTCGCTGGTCGGCTCGATGGCATTGGACGATCCGGAGGGATGGGACATCTACCGCCAGATCCGAGAAGCGGGCCGCGGGGATACGGACATCGACATCTTCACGAATCTGACCGGCGTCGGGAACATCGAGGTGAACGCATTTCAGAGGCTCGCGTCAGTGGTGATCCAGCTCTCGACTCGCGAGGGTTTCGGGCTCGTGGTCTCGGAGAGCTTGTGGAAGGGGACGCCGGTCATCGCGAGGCCGGCGGGAGGGATTCCCATCCAGATGCCGGGAGGCGCCGGCGGTGTGCTGGTGGAGTCGGTGGGCGAGTGCGCCGAACAGATAGTACGACTGGTGCGTGACCCGGTCGGGGCTCGCGAACTCGGTGAAGAGGGAATGGAGGTGGTGCGCGAGCGCTTCTTACTGACCCGACTGATCGCTGACGAGCTGAGGCTCTACACGTCCCTGCTGAGTGCGCGTCCGCCGCGCATGACGCCGGCCGCGATGGCCGGGCTTGCGGGGGAGGTGCGGGACCCCGTATGCGGCTGTGCCGTCGACCCCGGAGAGGCTGCTACTACCGTGCATGAGGGCAAGACGTACTATTTCAACTGCGAGGAGTGCCGCACCGAGTTCCTGCGGGATCCTGCGAGGTTCCTGCGGGCGGACACCGGGCAGTAGGCCGGGATCGTAGGAGGCTACCTCAGCGTGCCGGAGCTCCGCCGGGATCCCACGACCGGAAACTGGGTCATCGTGGCGGCCGAACGGGCGAGTCGGCCGGGAAGCGAACCCCGCCGCACAGATACCCCTCCGGGCGGGCAACACGACCCGAGCTGTCCGTTCTGTGCCGGCAACGAGGCTCTCACTCCGCCCGAAATCGCGAGGCGGCCCGAGACCGGAGCGTGGGTGGCACGCGTGGTTCCCAACAAGTACCCGGCACTGGTGCCGGAACCCACCGCGATCGATCGCCCCACCGATGATCTGCACATCCATGCTGCCGCGATGGGTCACTACGAGGTGATAGTGGAGGGCCCGACGCATCACCCGGAGCGACACGATCCGGCCACGCTGCTCGAGGTCTTTCTGGCGGCCCAGGACAGGTGCAAGGCGTTCGCGGAGGACGTTCGTCTCGAATCGTTCGCGTTGTTCAAGAACTATGGAGTGAGTGCCGGGGCATCGCTCATCCATCCACACTGGCAGCTGGCGGCCATGCCCCTGGTACCGCACGCGCTCCAGCGCATCCTCGAAGTGTCCCGTGTTTATCGTGAATCGCACGGCCGCTCACTGTACCACGATCTGGTGCGCAGCGAGGTGGAGGATGGCTCGAGAGTCGTGGGAATGAATGCGGGTTTCGTTGCGGCGGCCCCCTACGCCCCCCAGTGGTCGGGCGAGGTATGGATGCTGCCTCGCGCCGGCGCGCAGCACTTCAGTGATGTCGATCTGCCGAACCTCCACGAGTTCGCGGAGCTCCTGGCGGAAACGTTGGATCGCGTCACACGCGCGTTCGGTGATCCCGACTACAACGTGGTCGTGCTCACGGCACCACTCCGCAGGCCCGCCGACGCCTCATTCAGCTGGCACGCGCGGATTCAGCCGCGGATCACAGTGCAGGGTGGTTTCGAGTCGTACTCGGGGATGGCGATCACGGTGCTCGCTCCCGAACGGACGGCGGAGCTCCTCAGGGAAGTGGACTGAGCGCCTGCTATTCGCCGGTGCGTCGACTTCAGTCTTTCTGCAGTTTCAACCCCAGTTTGCCCAGAACCACTGCCCGCGCCAGGCCGTGCACGACGACGTACTTGCGCCGACTGTTCCTGCCGGAGCGGATATAAACTGCGGACCGCTCGAGTCCCAGTCGCTCGGCGATGAATCGCACAAGAATCCTGTTAGCCCGGTCATCCACGGGCGGAGCCGCGACGCGAACCTTGATCGCGTCCCCGTGCCAGCCTACGATCTCGGTGCGTCTTGCTCGCGGCTGGACCTGGACCGCGAGGATCGTACGTGGCGCGCGCGGTCTGTCGGGAGCACGGGACTCACGTTTCCCGCTTCCCGCTTCCCGTTTCCCGTTTCTCATGCCCGCTTCCCGCCAGTCACAGGATTCCCAACAGCAGCGGCAGGATGAGAAACTGTAGCAGGAGGAACGCGACGAGCGGCGATGCGTCAATCATCCCGAACGGCGGAACGATCCTGCGCAGGGGTTCCACGAGCCAGTCCGTCAAGAGATACGCCGGGCGCATCCACCGGTTGTAGCGACCTACGCCGAACCACGATCCGATGACCCGCGCGATCAGGGCGATCACGACTACCTGGCCTGCGTAATACACCAGGAGGCGCAGTATGCCTCGCGGCCCTCGTGCCGCCGCACCGCCTATGCGGGCACTCACCACGACGAGCCACTCAGCGAAGGTGATCACGACGATCCCGCCCACTATGCTGATGCCGAGCAGCCACCAGCCCGCGTTCTGGGGATTCCCGCCGCGGCGGTGGAGCCACGTCTCGAGAGGCGTGAGCACCGGGTCGGACATCCGTCGCAGAGCTTGTCCCACGGTACTGAACGGGTTGATCCGCCTCGTTCTCACGGCCCAGGAGCCGAACGCGATCACTGCGGCAAGTGCGAATACCGCAAATCCGGCGTAACGCAACAGATCCAACCACACCATGCCTGCGCTATCGACCTCCCCTGGAGTGCGGTTGATGGAACCGGCAGCGACCGGCTGTCCCCTTCAACATAGCGCGGGGCCAAGCACTCGGCTTGATCGCTGCCCCGCTCCCTGCTGGCGCGACCCGGTCTAGAAAGGTACCGCGGTGAGACCGACTCCGTGGAATGGCGACGCGGCTGCCGCCGGGGGATATTGGCACACATGCACGGCGCAATCCGTCGTGCGCGACGCAGCATGCGACGCGTCTGGCACCGGCTCCGCCCGCCCAGGTTCTGGGTTATTCACCATCCGGCATATGCCTCGTATGGGCATGGTGGACTGATCGATCCCAAACGCGGTGAGAAGATCCTCGCCTTCCTGACCGAGCGGAAGTTGGTTCGCCACCGCGACGTGGTGCGTCCAACTCCGGCGTCATATCAGAGCATTCTCCGCGTGCACGACTCGAAGTATCTCGAGTCGCTCGATGATCCCGCGAATCTCGGGGAAATACTCGGCGCCACACTCCGGGCGGCGGATGTATCCCCGACGCTGGAGCTCCTCAGGCTGCACGTCGGGGGCACGATTCAGGCGACGCGGCTTGCGCTCGGAACCGGCAGGGTGGCGGTTCATCTCGGCGGCGGGTTCCATCATGCCGCTTCCGATCGCGGGGCAGGGTTCAGCGCGCTCAATGACATTGCGGTGGCCATCCGGCGGGCCCGTGCGCGGGGTTTCACCGAACCTGTGCTTGTCATCGACCTGGACCTGCACGACGGTAACGGGACTCGCGATCTTTTTGCGCACGATCGCACGGTTCACACGTTTTCCATCCACAACAGGTCATGGAACGACGACTCTGCCGAGGGCGACACGTCGGTTGCGCTTGGAAGTGACGTGACCGACGAAGTGTTTCTCGAGACGCTGCATGGGTGGCTCCCGCCCGTCGTAGGATCGGTGAGGCCGGGTCTCGTGATCTACGTGGCGGGAGTCGATGGTGCGGCGACGGATGCTCTGGGAGACTGGCGCCTGTCGGGCGGTGCGATTGCCGAGCGCGATCAGTTCGTGTGGCGGCTGATCCGCCGCGAGCCTCACGTGGTTCCTCTTGCCGTGACCTTGGCGGGCGGGTACGGCACCGCTGCCTGGCGTTACACGGCGCGGTTTCTCGGCTGGCTGGCGTCGCGACGTGCCATGGAGCCGCCCGACGATAC
This sequence comes from Gemmatimonadales bacterium, assembly GCA_046760725.1. Classification (GTDB taxonomy): domain Bacteria; phylum Gemmatimonadota; class Gemmatimonadetes; order Gemmatimonadales; family GWC2-71-9; genus JBHIEQ01. The sequence continues at coordinate 4,095 of JBHIEQ010000076.1, read as the reverse complement.
CGAGCTCATTCTCCAGCGGTTCCGGGCGCTCGCGGCACGGTGGGAGACCGAGGAAGACGCCGCTCACAGGGACTGGGCGTTCACCGAGGCGGATCTTGTGGGGGTGAGTCCCGTGCCGGAGGCTCTCTTCCTCGGGCGCTACAGCCGGCATGCGGTGGAGTTGCAGCTGGAGCGGCTCGGTCTCATGAGCGATCTCCGTGCGCGCGGCTTCCCCGATCCCGTGCTCTCCGTCGGATCGGCACCCGATGGCGTACCGGTCGTGCGCATCTGGGCTGACGCGTCCCGAGCCGAGCTGATCTTCGAGCTCAAGGCCAGGCGCACGCGCCGCGTGATGCCCGACGTAGAGTTGATCGAGATCGAATGGCTCCTGCTCCAAGATCCCAGAGCCGCCTTCGCACGGGGCCGCCCGCAGCTCCCCGGCCAGGATCATCCCGGTCTCGGCATGTTGCGAGACGTCGCGGCATGGCTAGTGGTCGTATGCGAGCGGCTGGGACTGGACGGGATCGCGTTCGTTCCGTCGCAGTACTACATGGCGGCCGTGGGACATAGGCAGCTTCGTTTCGTAGATCCCGAGAGGCAGGCGCGCTTCGAGGGGATGCGGGCGGCGCTGGGGGACGTCCCGCTCAGCGAGGCCAATCGAGCCGTCAACGCTGGAGAGATAGTTGACGTCCGGACGGGAGAGGTGGTTTTCTGGGCGCCGGATCTGATGGTGCTGGCGGTAAGCGAGGAGATGCGCAGCAGAGTGGATGGTCCCGAGTATCGCCGGGCGCTGGAGGCGGCGCGGAGGCGGGTGGAGTTGAGGAGGAAGGGGTGCGGTTAGCGCACAGCAGCGCTGATTCGAGCAATCAAGGCGCCGATAGGGTACTGGCGGCCAGCTGGTTCTCGAAGCCCGCGAAGCCGTTCAGGCTTCCCTCGAACAGGAGCGACACTAACTCAGAGGCTGTCGTGTTCGCCCCGTGCCGGTCGACATACAGGCGGACCATGTGCAGGAGCCTGTCCCGGTCGCCGGGATGAGCGGCTGCCCACTGCGCGAATGGACCGGCGCCCGTGTCGAGCTGCATGAAACGCGTAATATGCTTGCCGTAGCCATGCACCCCGCGGAGGCCGGGAGCGTGCCCGCGGATGAGGACCCAGAACCTCTCATCAGTCTGTCCAGGGCCGCTGCGGGTGGTTGCCGCCGCGGTCAGGTGTGTGGAGCGCCGCACCACCCGGTGAGAGAGGCGTACGAGTCCCCCAAGGACACGTAGTTCGCGGCTCGAACGGATCGCGAACGTAGAGAGCGAAAGCTCCGTCCGATATTGCTGCCGCGCCGAGAGCCATATTGCGATGGCTGCGGCCAGCACGGAGACTCCAAGGACCAGCAACAGTGTGGTGCTCATTCGGGGCACCTCCCGCTATGTCGAGCCGTCAATGCCCAGCACGTCCGGGGACTTCATTCCGCACGCGAGTTCTAATCCGTTCCAAGTGCTCTTCGGCGGAACCTGTGCTGGGATCGTATCCTTCGGGAGGTTCACAATCGAAGAACAAGACGTACAGCGTCACGTCGTACAGCTCCTCGCTGATCTTCTGGTTTGCCAGCGGCTCTCCTTCCCACTTCTCCCCGCGGTCGTTGTGCGCCGGCGGCTGGGCGTTTCCATCGTACGACAGGTCCGGTGTGCGGCCTCGTCTGCTTCCCGTCAGGAGACTCCAGACAACCGTGTCGACGGTCTCCGACATAGCTTCCTCGACCATGTCCAGATTGCCGTCGTAGCGGTCTCGCGCTTCCGCCTGCGCGATCGCGTACAGCCATGCGCACGCGCCGCGCTCCTCGAGGATCTGGTCCCAGAAGGCGTGCCAGAGTTCGTTATAGATCGTCGGCAGATCGGTGTCCCTCAATGTGCCGTCCTGGAGGCGGTCGTACATGTCGTCCGGAAGGTTGACGTCGTTGCCAAGGGTGTCGTAGCTCGGCCCGCCGGTGTCGAACTCGGTGTCGTTCTCGGCCTTGAGTTCGTCGGGGAGCGTGGTGGGGACACCGCTGTTCGAGGCCGTTTGCGTGATCGTGTCGAATTCAGGCATTGGTTGATCCGGTCAAGTGCTTCGCGGCAGCCCTGGAATTCGGAAATGCTCGATGACGTCACGTCGTCGGCAGAGAATACCTCACAATGTCTGTCCGAGCCAGTCAGCCATGCCGACCGGGCAGGCGCCACACGGTCAAGCTGGGGCGTTAGCGATCTACCGCCTCGATCCAAGCCTATTTGCGGGGGGACCACATAGCGGCTCTGCACGTACTGACGCCCTACGTGGAGGAGGCCCTGCGGGAACTCGTGCGGCTACAGGGTGGATCAGTGTACCAGCCGGGGAAGCATGGTGGCCTCCTTGAGATGTGTCTTGGAGCGGTGCTGGAGCACCCCCTGGCCGCGAGGGTGCTTGGCGAGGATGCCTGTTTCTATCTCCGATCGCTCCTCACCGATGTGCGGGGCCTCAACTTGAGAAATCGTGTGGCGCACGGCTTGGTGGACGACGAGGAGTGCTCTGCCCCGCTTACTGACCGTCTCATACACGTGCTCCTAATCCTCGCGCAGTGCCGGTACGAGGAGCATCCGCAGAGGGACTAACCAACGGACTCCGCTGGGGTGCTGCCCAGACCGTCGACGCGCTTGATAGCATGGATTGGCCCGGCCACACGCCGAGCAACTGGCCGACCCCGGCGGGGGAGTAACGGGCCCGTCCCGATCTATTGGGCTGCCCGCCCTCCCACCGTCATACATCAAGTCGCCTGAACTTCCTTCGGTCCGAGATCCCGATAATGAACGGCGGTCGCGTTCGCGTTGCGTGTTCGAGGATGTCTTCGGCGACACCCATCACAAATGATACGATCTTGTAGAAGCTGCGCCGCGGCAGACTCGAACCTGTGAAGACAAATGTGCCGATGCGGCCATCCATCAGCGCCCTGCGCTTCGCGGGGTTCCTCGTGATGTGCTCGTCCATGGTCATGAGAAACCATCCACGGGCCCGTGCTCCATCGATCAGGATCTCGTCCCGTGCCCCTTGGCCAAACTCATCGTTGGCGTAGCGAAATTCGCAGTCGCGACGTTCCGTGAGTTCTTGAAGAGCCCGCGCTAGCTTCGGGGGAAACGTGGCGTCGAGTAGGAAGATCAAGCGGCGCAGGCAAGCTGACTCTCGAACGTTACCGCAGCTTTCACCTGCCCGGACGGCAGCTCGAACGCGTCGGCGACCACCTTGATCGGTCGCGCTTCGGCGTACCGAGCAATGATAGTCGTTGGCACGCGCGTGCCCCGCACCACCGGAGCACCGAACGCGATTGCCGGATCCAGCACGATCGGTGTGTGCCGACCCCGTGGCCACCAGCGGCGGGCAAGTTCCGTGTGCTCGTCGAATTCGATCTCTTCGAATGAGTGTCGGAAGATCGGTCCGGCGACGATCTGGAACGGCATGTGGCGGCTTGAGACCTCCAACACGTCCGGCGCAAGGTCATCGTCGCGCAACGCCATGAAGACCCGACCGTCGTCAGTGAAAACGCGGCGGTTGGCGAACGGATGGAGGGTGTCGAACGCTTGGGCCGCGTGATTCCACGCCACGCGCACGGTCTGCAGCGGAATGCCGTTATCGCGGAACTGCTTGACGACGAACAGTTCCACCAACTCCAGAAACGAGACCGCGAACGAACCGTCGATCGTTGGGATATCGGTCTTGATCACTGCGGGCTGCTCGCCACGCCGCCGCCGCTCCTTCGGGCCCCAGGCATAGCGGTACCCACGAACCCAACTCCTGACACGGCCTGGGGAGAGACTCAACAGACGGGCAACCTCAGCCTGGCTGTAAATGCCAACCCCCAACAGCTTCAGGTCTCGCTCACGCATCGCGGCTCCTCGGTGGCGGGCAACCAGGCTACTAGGCCAGGTCAAGATACGCAGATAAGGGTCGCTCCTGCCAGGTTCGTTCGCCGCGGCCTGCAGGAGGAAATGACGATCCGCTGCCCGAATCCACGGCCTTGACGACGCGGACCTGCGCCTTGGATGGCACTTGCTGGCCACCGCACGACGGTGGTCAAGTCGCTGACGCACCCCGATCCGAGACTTCGATCACACTCGCCCC
>JBHIEQ010000075.1:0-9623 GCA_046760725.1 Gemmatimonadales bacterium | reverse complement strand
GTAGTTCTTGTACACCCTGTGGCCGAAGCCCATCAGGAGAACCTCGCGACGCTTCACCTTCTTGATGTAGCTCGCGACGTTCTTTTTGTCGCCGATCTCGCGCAGCATTCGCAGTACCATCTCATTGGCGCCGCCGTGCAGCGGTCCGTATAGCGCCGCCGCTGCGGCCGCCATGGCGCAGTACGGGTCCGACTCACTGGAGCCCACGCTCCGCATCGCGTTCGCAGAGCAGTTCTGCTCGTGGTCCGCGTGCAGGATGAACAGGACGTCCAGGGCCCTCTCCAGCACCGGGTTGGGCTCGTATTTCGGCTCGGTGGCGCGGAACATCATGGCCAGGAAGTTTCCGGCGTAGGAGAGTTCGTTGTCCGGATAGACGTACGGCAGACCCATCATGTGGCGGTACGCGAAGGCCGCGATCGTGGGCGTCTTGGCGATCAGACGGACGATCTGATGATGGCGGCAGTCGGGGTCCCGGATCTGTCGCGCCTCCTTGTAGAACGTGGAGAGCGCCGCGACCGTGCTCACGAACGCACCCATCGGGTGCGCGTCGTACCGGAACGCGTCCATCAGCTTGCGGATGTTCTCGTGCAGAAAAGTGTGGTGCGTTATCTCCTGCACCCACTCCGCGAGCTGGTCCTCGGTCGGCAGCTCGCCGTTCAAGATCAGGTAGGCGACCTCGAGAAACGAGCTTTCCTCCGCGAGCTGCTCGATGGGGTAGCCGCGATACCGTAGGATGCCGCGTTCACCGTCGATCAGCGTTATCGCGCTCTTGCAGGAAGCCGTGTTGACGAAACCCGGATCGTACGACATGAGGCCGAAGTCCTCTGGATCGGTCTTGATCTGCCGGAGGTCCATCGCCCTGATGGTGCCGTTTTGGACGGCCACTTCGTACGTTGCACCCGTCCGGTTATCGGTTATGGTGAGCGAATTCTTGGGCACTGTTTCCTCGACTGAAAGGCGTGACTGAGACTCCGTGCCTCAATGGCGTGTGAACCAAAAGATACCCAGGGGAGCGTTGCGGGGCGAAGGCGGCCGGACGGCCGTCCTCGCACTGCTCGTGGTCGGCGGTGGGGGGTTGTTCTTGTTAGCCTGAGACCGCCCCCTCTTCCACGTATGGCCTCCTCAACTCGAGCGGCTCCACGCGCCTCCGCAATCGCAGGTTCAGCATCTCCACAAACACCGAAAACCCCATGGCGAAGTAGATGTAGCCCTTGGGTATGTGCTGGTCCAACGCCTCGGCGACCAGCGAGACCCCGATCAAGAGAAGGAAGCTCAGAGCCAGCATCCTCACCGTCGGGTGCCGTTCCACGAACGACGCAATGGGCGCGGCCGAGATCAGCATGATGAGCACGGCGATCACGACGGCCGCGATCATGACGCCCAGCTGGCGCGCCATGCCGACCGCAGTGATCACCGAGTCGAGAGAGAAGACGACGTCGAGCAGCATTATCTGCGCGATCACCGACCAGAACTTGGGGGGCACCTTGGCGCTCGCGTGCCCGGTCTCCCCCTCGAGACTCTCGTGGATCTCGTGCGTCGCCTTGCCGAGAAGAAACAACCCTCCTAATCCGAGAATAAGATCGCGCCCGGAGATGTCCCGACCGATGAGCGAGAACAAGGGTGCAGTGAGTCCGATGACCCAAGCGATCGATATGAGAAGGAGAATCCGCATCACCATCGCCAGGCTCAGGCCCACCTGCCGCGCCGAAGGCTGCCGCTCCTGGGGCAGCCGCCCCGCGACGATGGAGATGAACACGATGTTGTCGATGCCCAGCACGATCTCTAGCGCGGTGAGCGTGACGAGCGCGATCCAGATTTCGGGAGAAGAGATCCAGTCCATGGAAGTCTCCGGGTGCGACAAGGGGCTGCAAACATAGTCGGGAGCGGTCCCGACGGCACTGCCATCATCCCGTCGTCCCATCGCGCATCCTCTGCAGGCGGGATACTTTTGCCGCGGTTAGAGCACCCGAGCCGCACGTGTCCGATCAGCCACCAAATTCACCGGCGCAGCGACCGGCACCACCGCCTCCGCCCAGACGGCGCTACTCCGAGCGGATCAAGCGCCGCGTCAAGGATGTTCAGAGTGACCAGCGCCTGCGTACGATCGGACCCCTGATCATCGGCACGGGCATCGGATTCATCTGGGGACCGTTCGTCGGCATTAATCCGTTGATATTCGGACCCATGGTGGGCCTCGGCGTCCTGGGACTCACCAAGTTCGCGCTGTTCCTGGGCGGCAAGATGGTCTCAGAGGGGATCTATGGAGCGTCGGGCGTCACTACCCCGCGCAAGAAGGACTACTCGCGGCCCGAGTCGTTGGCGATCCGGGGGCTGTACGACCAGGCCATCCTAGCCTACGAGACGGTGCTCTCGGAGACGCGCGAGGATCCCGAGCCGTACATCAGAATCGCGCGCATCCACCGTGATAGCCTGGGACAGCTCGAGGAAGCCGTGAGCTGGTTCCGCCGGGCAAGGCGCGACGCGAAGCTGGACACGGCGCGCGAACTGGCCGTGAGTCAGGAACTGGTAGATATCTACCTGCACAGGTCGAACGAACCGAGGAAAGCCATCCCCGAGCTGGCGCGAATGCGTGACAAGTTCCCGGGAACACAGGCTGCGCAGTGGGCGGAAGAGAAGCTGGGAGAGATCCGGCGACAGATGAGGGAGGAAGAGGCGTAGTGTCAACGAGGCTCAGTGCACTCGGACTATTGATGGTCGGTGCCGTTCTCGCCTGCGGCGACGCCCCGAGCTTCACCATCGGATCCATCGAGTTCGCCGGGCCGGCTGGGAGTGGCGAACCGAGCCTCTACGCCACGAGCGATGGTCGAGCGATTCTCACCTGGCACGAGCCCGAGGGCGAGGGATATGCGCTGCGCGTCGCGGAGCGACGGGCCGGTGAGTGGTCGGAGCCGAAGACGGTCGCCACCGGCCTCGAGTTCTTCGTCAACTGGGCCGACTTTCCTTCCCTGATCGAGCGCGGCGACGGAGCATGGGTAGTACACTGGCTGGAGAGGACCACCCCGAAGCCCTACGCGTATCACGTCAAACTCGCCGTTTCCACCAACCGCGGTGACACGTGGTCCGAGCCCGTAGTGCCCCACGGTGACCGCTCACCCACGGAGCACGGCTTCGTGTCGATGGTGCCATGGAACGACGGCGGTGTGGCGATAATCTGGCTGGACGGGCGGCAGATGGTGACCGGGAGACGAGAACGGGGAAACGGGAATGATCGCGCGGGCTCCGAGCGCGGCGCCATGAGCCTCAGATTCACGATCGTTTCGTCCGACGGCACCCCGGGCGAAGACGTGCTGCTCGACGATCGAACGTGCGAATGCTGCCAGACGGCGCTGGTTCGCACGGCGGGGGGACTCGTCGCCGCCTATCGCGATCGGGCGGAAGACGAGCTGCGCAACATCGCCGTCGTGGGAATGCGGGACGGAGTGTGGTCCCAGCCCATGCCGGTCAACGACGACGGATGGCGGATCCGGGGCTGCCCGGTAAACGGACCCCAGCTCTCCGCGCGCGGTGATAACGTGGTGATCGCGTGGTTCACGGCACCCGAGCACCGTCCACGCGTGAACGTCGCCTTCTCGGGCGACGGAGGCGCGACGTTCGGGCCGCCGTCACCGGTGGACGACGGGAATCCCGCCGGACGCGTGGACGTGGAGATGCTGGAGGACGGCTCTGCGGTCGTAGTGTGGCTGGAGCGCAAGGCGGGCGACGCCGAGATTAGGGCGCGGGTGGTGCATCCGGACGGCGGCCGGCGCCCCTCATGGCGGGTCACGGCGACGGGCGCCGGCCGCGCAGCTGGGTTTCCTCGCATGGCGCGAGCGGGGAACGAGCTGCTCTTCGCGTGGACCGACCCGAGTGCCAAGGGGGGTGTGAGAGTCGTGGCCGCTAGAGGTCCTTAAGGCCCGTCGCTGGGGCCCTCGCTCGGCCCCTCGCGCTCACGGCGGCGCGACAAGAACCGCAAAGAGAACCCCACCACGAGTGCGGCGATGGCTCCCCACACGGGCCAGCGCTGCTCGAACCGCACTCCCCAGAAGAAGAGCACCGCCGCCACCGCGAACGTCACGATCTTCCAGGCCAGATACCTGTCGCGCCCACCGCGCTTGCGACCGACGAACACCATGAAAGGCGCCGCGCCTCCCCGAAAACGAGCCGAGGTTAAGGTACCGGGGGGCAGCGTCTTCCGCCTCCCTAGACTCTCGCTGCCGTTGTATCTTGGCACGCCATGCGCCCGCGCTTCTGGCTTGCCGTTCTGGGATTCCTTCTTCTCGTCTATGTGAGCGCCGCAGGCGTGGGCCCGATTCCCCAGCTGGGTCCTCTGCTCGAGCCCGTACGTGGTGTATGGGCCGTGGCTGCGAAGGCCCGCCTCCCCGCGCAAGCGACGGCCGCAATTCCGGGGCTCGGCGACTCGGTCTTGGTGCTGTACGACCGGCGTGGGGTGCCGCACATCTTCGCGCTCACCGAGGAAGACGCCACCCGCGCGCTGGGCTTCGTGGTGGCACGCGACAGACTGTTCCAGCTCGAACTTCAGACGCGCGCCACCGAAGGCACCCTGAGCGAGCTGTTCGGTGCCAGAGCGGTTGAGCTGGACAAGGCACAGCGACGACTGGGCCTCGCGTGGAGCGCGGACCGCGAATACGCGGGGATGGACAGCACGGAACGGAGATGGCGACTGCTCGACGCCTACTCCCAGGGCGTTAACGCGTGGATCGAGACGCTCGGCCCAAGAGACATCCCGCTGGAGTACCGTCTCCTGGGAGCGACTCCTTCGCGCTGGGAGCCCGTGCACACGCTCTACTTGGCGCGGCGCATGGGCTACACACTGACCTACTCGACTCACGAGCTGTGGCGGCCCGGCATCGTGGAGCTGGTGGGCGAAGAAGCCGCGGCCGCCCTCTTTCCCGTCAACGGTCCGATTCAGGAACCTATCGTGCCCGGACCGAGAGGGCAGTATCCGTGGTTCGACGAATCCCCCCTTCCCCCGCCCGCCGTCCCCGCCGGTGGGTTGTTGGGTGGTGGTGGTGTGGCCGTCGTTGGGGGGTGGGGTGGTGGAAGGGGGGCGGCCGTTGGGGTCCTGGGCGGTGGCGGGGTGGCGGCGGCGAGCAACAACTGGGCGGTCGCTCCATCGCGCAGCGCCACGGGACACGCCCTCTTGGCCGGTGATCCGCATCTGGATCTCACGCTGCCGTCCATCTGGTACGAGGTGCACGTGATGGTTCCGGGAGCGCTGGACGTGTACGGTGTGACCATCCCGGGTCTTCCCACGGTCGTGATCGGCTTCAACCGTCACGCCGCCTGGAGCTTCACCAACGTGGGCGCCGATGTGCTCGATTACTATCGCGAAGAGCTGGACGACCTCGAGAACCCCTCACGATACCTGCTTGACGGCGAGTGGCGGGCGCTCGAGCTGCGCGTAGAACGGTTCCGCGATCCTGGGGGCCGAGTGATCGCGACCGACACCGTGTATCACACACACAGGGGACCGATCAGGTTCTTCCAGGACACGATCCCCGTCTCGCAGCGCTGGACCAACCTCGAGGCGGAGAGCGTCACGGATGCGCTGTTCCGAGCGCAACACGCTCGTTCGGTGAACGAGTATCTGGAGGCGATGGAGACGTTCTACCCCTCGGCCCAGAACATGGTCGTGGCCGACCGCAAGGGTAACATTGCCATGCGGTCGACCGGGCGATTCCCGTTGCGGCCGGCGGGAACGAAAGGGTATGAGATCCAGGATGGTAAGACGAGCGCTTCCGACTGGATCGGATACCGTGCGATTGCGGAGTACCCCACGGCGCGTAACCCGCTGCAGGGCTATCTGGCCTCGGCGAACCAGGAGCCCGTGGATCCCGCGGCCGACTCCAATTACCTGGGTGTGAACTGGCCCAGCCCGTGGCGCGCGATGCGCATCAACCGGTTGTTGCGCGGCAACGAGTCGGTGACGCCCGACGACGTGCGCCACTACCAGACCGATCCCGGTAACGAGCGCGCGGAGACGTTCGTGCCCCTATTCTTGGGCGCCTCGGCGACGGTGGGGGAGGCGGGAGCGTCGGCCGAGGCGCGACGGCTGCTCGCCGAGTGGGACCGGCGCTACACGCCGGACGCTACGGGAGCCATCCTGTTCGAGCTGGCGATGGACGAGTTGGAGGATCGCGTGTGGGACGAGCTGATCCCCGCGTCCGTCGAAGGTGAGCCGACGCCCCGGCGGGTCGCCACACCCACAGAGGCCGTGTTGTGGCGTGCCGTGCAGGATCCGGATGGAGCGTGGTGCGACGACCGCCGGTCCCAGGATGTGGTGGAGACTTGCGACGCGATTCTCGCGGCGAGCCTCAGAGCGGCCTATGAGTCCGCGACATCGCGTTACGGCGAGCCCGGCCGCGCGGGCTGGCGCTGGGGTCGAATCAGGACCGCGAACATCTATCACCTGACGGGCATCCGGAGCCTCTCCCAATTGGACATTCCGATACAGGGAGGACCGGGCAATCTCAACCCGCTCTCGGGAGACGGCACTCACGGGGCGAGCTGGCGCATGGTGGTGGAGCTGGGCGACGAGGTCCGCGCGCGCACGATCTACCCGGGCGGGCAGTCGGGCAACCCTGTGAGTCCGTGGTACGACGATCGGATTCCTCGGTGGAGCAGGGGCGAGCTGGATCAGGCGGCGTTCCCGCGCTCACCCGATGAGCTGGAGATCGTGGCCGCGCGGCTCACGTTGAGACCGGGATCATGAGACTGCGCCTCGTACTTCGAGTCGGGCTGCTTGTGCTGGCGTTCGCGCTCGGCACGGCGGGACTCGGCTGGTGGACTGTGCCGCTCTTGGGCCTTGCGTGGGGTGGCATCTCGGCGGTTCGCGAGAAGCCGGGACGTGTCGCCGCCTCCGCGGCGGGCATCGCGTGGGCGGCACTGTTTGCCTGGGCGATGCTCACGACCCCCGCCTGGGAGCTGGCCGCCAAGGTGGGCGGAGCGATGGGACTTCCCGGCCCGCTCCTCTTGCTGGTTGCCCTTGGACTGCCCATGGCGATTGCGGGAACCGGAGCCTACGTTGTGGCGAGAGCTCGCGACGCCGTTATGCACTGATGCCCTGCGCACAGCGTACTGAATACAGGGCATAGCGCCCTCCGCACAGCGCACGTTGAGGAACTCCCATGCCTAAACAGCGTTCGTTCTTGTCCGAATCCCTCGACAACTGGCGCGACGTCCGCCGGGGTCTGATCGCCGAAGTTGAGAACATCCGCGCCACCAAGTTCGACTACAGGCCCGTACCCGAGGTGCGGAGTGTGCGGGAACTCGTGCAGCACATCCTCGAGGTCGCGATGATGATGACCGGTGAGCTCACGCAGCCCGGCCACCACTTCCACGGCGCGTCCTACGCGAAGCTGCTGGAGGAGCATGCGGGTGCCGCTTACGACGCGACCACGAAGAAGGAGCTGCTCGCGCTGCTCGAATCCCAGATGAACGACGCGGCCGAGCGGTTCGAGGCCGCGGGCGAGGAAGCGATCATGCAGCCGATCCGGAACTTCGACGGCAGCTACTGGACCCGGATGCAGTGGCTGCACCATGGAATCCAGCACGAGATGTACCACCGCGGACAGCTGTGCACCTACGAGCGGCTGATGGGGCTCACGCCGGCGTTGACGAAGATGATTCACGGGGGGTAGGGGCGGGAGCGAGTCGAAGAGACTTGCCCCGCGGCGCCGGCCGGCATACAATCACGTCGCTCACGCCCGAACTCCAACCCCAACCAAGGAGGTGATCCATTGTCCAGTAACAGACCTAGGCGCAGCCTGGTATGGGCAAGCGATCGCCCACTCGGTGGCTGATCCAGGACCGAATCGCGATCTGCGCCTCTGATCGAGCGCCGTAGGGCGATCGTACCAGGTTGCGCAGGCAACGAACCGCGCCGCCGGGCATTCGGTACCGGGGACGCGGTTCTGCGTTAGCCGAGCAGCTCGTAGCCCGCCGTCACGAAGTCCTGATCGAACGCGAAAGCGTGACGGATCCGCTCGCGCCGCATCACCTCGAAACCCACTGCGTCGGTAAGAGAGAACCGCTGGTCCGAGGAGCGCCCCAGCTTACATGTGTCAATGGAGCCGACTCATGGATCACCGCTTACGGGCCGGCAGATCCCGCCCGCCCTGATGGAGCACGAGACCCCTGACCACGCCCGCGGCATCCCGCTCGAAGCTGATCTGGGCGTCCACGACCTTGTAGAAGAACTCGGTCTCGGACTCCGGGAAAACCGGAAACCTCGGCTGGCCCGTTGCCTGTACGAACAGCCTCGCGCCCTCTCTGGTCACCGTGAGGGTGAACTCCGGCGCTAGCTCGTACACGCCCACGTAGTCCTCTAGGACGGTCGAGTCCACGGCGACCTCCGTGTGGACAACAGGGGGAGCGGCAAGCGGGAACCGGGGGTCGAGAATGTGAAACCCGATGTCGTCCGCGCTCCGAGCGGAGTTGTGCAGCACGACCACCGCTACCTGCCGGTCGGGATCGAAGCCCGCGAACGTGCGGTATCCCCCCGTGCCGCCGTTGTGCCAGATCGTGACGCCGCCCGTGGAGGTTGTCCGGCGATGCCAGCCCAAGCCGACGGTCATTCCCGGCTGACCGGTCTGGATCCGCTCGCCGTGGGTCAGCATGAGCGCCGGTGAAACCTCCGTCACGTCTTCCCGCAGGTTCGCCGCAAGGAACGTGAGCATGTCATCAACCGTTGATCGCAAGGCTCCGGCACCCGCAAGCGCGGGGATGTCCCAGTTCGGCACGGGCTCCCCTCCCTGATTGTGGCCGATGGCGAGCCTCGCTCGCAGGTCGGGCGTGAGCGAGATGCGTGTGTCCGACATACCGAGCGGCGCTAGCAGCCGATCGCTCAGCAACTGCTCGTAGCTCACGCCGGCGCGAGCGGCGAGCGCGTGCCCGAGGAGTCCCATGCCCAGATTCGAGTACTCGTACTGCGCACCAGGGTCGCGCGTCAGCGTGTACTCAGAGAGAAATTCGTACATCTGCTCGACCGTGTAATCGGCGTAGGGATTCCCCGCGTCCCGCGGTGAGAAGTTGCTGGGCAGTCGAGGGAGCCCCGAGGACTGGGTCGCCAGATGAAGCAGGGTGATCGAGACGCCGTTTCGTGACGGGACGGTCACACCGGCCGGAAGATATGATGCGACCGGGTCCTCCAGCGCCGCTTCCCCGCTCATCACCATGAGAGCGAGCAGCGACGCGGTGAACACCTTAGTGATCGAGCCGATCTCGAACACCGATTTGCCGTCCAGCGGCCGCGTCGTGCCCGAGGAGCCGTGTGCCACGACGCGGCGGCCGTTCCTATCGAGCACGCCTACGACTATGCCCATGGTTGGAGTGGGCGCCAGGCGCTCTCTCAGGATCGCCTGGATCGCGGAGTCGGACGGGATCTCCTGAGCCGTGGCGAAAGGAACGGCGCCACCCACCTGAAGTGCGAGCCAGCACAGTGAGGTAGGTAGCAGTCTCATCCGGAGTCGTGGTGTCATGCCTTGGCTCGATACTCGGGTTGTGAAGGGGCGCCGGCGCCCTAGGTCGTGCCGGGTGTTTATCTTCTGACTAATACGCGAACCGACCAGCCTCTTCAACAGCGAGCCGCGCCATGACCTCTA
>JBHIEQ010000074.1:0-9638 GCA_046760725.1 Gemmatimonadales bacterium | reverse complement strand
GGCGCGTTCGTTCCGGACCGGAATGATCGCCGCCACCGGACCGAACAGTTCCTCCTGGTACGCGGGCATCCCCTTGTTCACGTCCGTGAGCACGGTGGGGGGATAGAACGCCCCGGGGCTGTCCGGCACCTCTCCTCCAAGCAGGCAGCGGGCTCCTTTCTCGATACTCTTCACCACCTGCTCGTGAAGCTGATCCCTCAGATCGTGACGGGCCTGGGGCCCAACCCTGGTGTCGGGATCCAACGGATCTCCCATTGCCGCCGCCCGCATGCGCTCCACGAACCGCTGCTCGAACTCGCTTCGCAAGGATTCAACTACGATGAACCGCTTGGCCGCAATACAGCTCTGACCCGAGTTGATCAGCCGACTCCTCACACAGGTCGCGACGGCGAGATCGAGATCGGCGTCCTCCAGTATCACGTACGCGTCGCTACCGCCCAACTCGAGAACGGTCTTCTTGATCAGCGAACCCGCCAGTTTCGCCACCGCCTTTCCGGCCTCCGTACTTCCGGTGAGAGTCACCGCACGCACCAGCCGGTGCCGCACGATCGATTTGACTTCCCGGGATCCGATCAGGAGTGTTCGAAACAGGTCCTCCGGGAACCCGGCGCGCCGGAACACCTCCTCAATCGCCAGGGCGCACCCGGGTACGTTCGAGGCGTGCTTCAGCACGGCCGCATTCCCGGCCATGAGCGCCGGCGCGGCGAAGCGAAACACCTGCCAGAACGGGAAGTTCCACGGCATGATGGCCAGCACGACGCCCAACGGCTCGAAGGTCACGAAACTCAGGCTCGCATCAGTCTCCACCACCTCCGCCTTCAGAAAGTTCCTGGCGTTCTCGGCGTAGTACTCGCACACCCATGCGCACTTCTCCACCTCGGCCTTGCCGTCCGTGATGGGCTTCCCCATCTCCTGAGCCATGAGCCGTGCGTATCCCGCGGAGTCCGCGCGCAATACCTGGGCCGCACTCCACATCAGGCTCGCGCGCTCCTCGATGCTCCTGCGATACCAGTCCCTGAACGCTCTATCGGCCGCCTTGACTGCCACCCTGGCGTCCTTCAACTCGGTCGGCTGATACTCCTTGAGAACCTCACCCGTCGTCGGATTAATAGCCGCTATCGACATTACACCTCCGCTTTCAGCGAATGTCCAATGTTCCATGTTCAAGAATGACACTGGCGCCCGTTGCGTGGCATCCTGTCACGTGGACATCGAACATCTTACACCAAACATTGGACATTGGATATTGGACGTTGGACATTGGTATTGAGCGTTGGAAACTGAACATTGAACGTTGGACATCCTCAATGGTTGATCGCGACTACGTCGTAGCCACTCTCGCGGATCTGGTGCGCATCAACTCCGTCAATCCCGCCTTCAGCGGCGCCACCACGAACGAAACGGAGATAGCATCTTACGTGAGCGACAGCTTGTCGTCCCTGGGGCTCAGTGTGGTCACCGTGGAGCCCAAGCCCGGCCGCCCCAGCGTGATCGGGCGGCTGGCCGGTCGCCGCTCCGGCCCGTCGCTCATGCTCTACGCGCACATGGATACAGTCGGCACCGACGGGATGGAACACCCGTTCTCCGCTCGGGTGCGTCAGGGAAGACTGTTCGGCCGCGGCGCGTACGACATGAAGGGTGGGCTCGCCGCGTGCATCGCGGCCGTCAAGGCGCTGAGGGAACGCGACAGCAAGCTGGACGGTGACGTGCTGGTGGTTGCAGTGGCAGACGAAGAGACGGAGAGCATGGGCATGAAGGCCGTTCTCGCACAGGTGTCCGCAGACGCCGCGATCGTGACGGAGCCCACGGAGCTGGAGGTTTGCATCGCGCACAAGGGGTTCTGCTGGATCGACGTCGTGGTTACCGGACGAGCCGCGCACGGGAGCAGGTTCGACCTCGGGATCGACGCCAACATGCGCATGGGCAGGTTCCTCAGCGAGCTGGACGTGCTGGAAAGGACGCTGCGCGAATCCGCGGGGCATCCACTCGTCGGACCGCCATCTCTCCACGCAGCGGTTCTCCAAGGGGGCACCGGCCCGAACACGTATGCCGCAACCTCACGCCTCACGATCGAGCGTCGCACCGTCCCCGGCGAGACGCAAGACGAGGTCTTGGAGGAGATCGATGCCATCCGGCGGCGCCTCTACGCAGCCGACTCGACCTTCCAGGCAAGTGTCGACCTCGTACTGGCTCGGCCGCCCTTCGAGGTGTCCCCCCAAGCGTCCATCGTGCGAACCGTTAGCGAGGTCGCAGAGCGGGTGCGGGGACGGCGCCCCCAGTGCGTCGGTCAGACGCCATGGATGGATGCGGCCTTCTTGGCCGACCAGGGGATTGAGACGGTCATCATAGGTCCGTCGGGAGCCGGCGCACACGCGGCGGAAGAGTGGGTGGATCTGGATTCGGTCGCGACTCTGGCCGAGATACTGGTGGGAACCGCGATCTCGCACTGCGGAGCGTTCCGTGAGGACGACTGATCAGAGAGTACTCATCACCGGCGGCGCCACAGGCATAGGACAGGCGCTCGCGAGCGCGTTCCTGGAGCGGGGCAACCGCGTCCTGATTTGTGGGAGACGAGCGGATCGGCTAGAGGAGGCCGCCAAGAAGATGCCCCGCGTCGTGACCGAACAGTGCGATGTCACTGACGACGACGGTCTCAGCCGGCTGGTCGAAATTGCGGTGGCGCGCATGGACGGGCTATCGGTAGTCGTGAACAACGCCGGCGTACAGTTCAACGACGCCTACGGCGAGACGGACATCGCTACAGTGCTGCACCACGTCTCTCAAGAGATAGACACCAACTTCTCCGCTCTCGCGAAGCTGTGCGCCCTGAGCATGCCGGTACTCAGCCGAGAGCCCGAGGCCGCCATCGTGAACATCTCCTCGATACTCGCAATTGCGCCAAAGCGGAGCGCTCCGGTTTACTGTGCGACGAAGGCGGCGGTACGATCGTTCACCAAGGCGCTTCGCTACCAGATGGAGCAGGCGTTCCCCTCCGTCAGGGTATTCGAGGTGCTTCCGCCCCTGGTCGATACCGAGATGACTCGCGGCAGGACAGGCAAGATGATCCCTCCCTACCACGTGGCCCGTGCACTGCTAAAGGGCATGGAGCAGGATCGCGCTGAGATTCTGGTGGGGCGGACGAAGCTGCTCGCGCTCGCCAACCGGATCAGCCCGCGTCTCGCGGAAGGCATGATGCGACGGCGCTAGTGGCGCCGGTTAGACCTGAAGAATCCTCAGATACTTCTTCCAGGGACCCACCGCGTCGTCGTATTGCTTCGCCATGATTCGGGCGATCTGTCCGATGTGGGAGAGGTCATGGGCCACCCACGTCGCTAGGTGCTGCCGCAGCTCTACAGGGCCGAACTCGGGATGCCTCCCCGGGCGCGCCAGTTCGGCATCGCTCAGTTTCCACCGTTCCAGGGTCTCGAGATTCTCGCGCCGCAACGTCTCGAACTCGTCCAGCATCTCCCCGGTGGTATGCTCCTTTGCCAGCTCCAGGTGTGCAAAGCGATCGAACGGCTCGAAAGTGACCGCGTCACCCTGCTCCAGCATCACTCTCGCCCTGAGTATCCAGTCCTTGCGCTCCCCCTGGATCAGGTGGCCCAGTACCTGGTGAGGACTCCATGTGCCTGACCCCTCGTCACAGTGCAGCCAGCTGTCGGAGAGTCCCTCGAGGAGCTGGCGCAGCACTCCCGGCGTCCTGGAGAGAATCTCCGTCGCCCGCTCGACCGAGTACTGTTGTCCGGGCGTCACGGCTCGCGACCGGTCTGGCCGCTAGTGACCGCGGGCTCCCCCTCGACCAGCTCGAGCCCCAGTGTGCGGCCCTTCTCCACGGCAGGCACGCCCTCGACGAGCCACACCGGTGGCGGGGCGTCCATGAGATAATGGTCGAAGAACTGCTGCATGCGGATCGCCCAGTCTTTGCGGTTCTGGTACTTCCTGAGTCCGTGCGGCTCGCCATTGTAGTTGAGCAACCAGGCCGGCTTTCCGAGCCTTCGCAACGCCACGAAGAACTCGATTCCCTGGTACCACGGAACCGCCGTGTCCTCGTCGTTGTGCAGCATGAGCACGGGAGTGTTGATCCTGTCGGCCCAGAACAACGGTGAGTTCTCGACGTAGCGCGCTCGGGTCTCCCAGAGCGAGCCACCCAGCCGGCTCTGCGATTTCTCGTACTGGAACATGCGTGAGAGACCGCTGCCCCATCGGATTCCACCGTATGCGCTCGTCATGTTGACGACGGGAGCGCCGGCCTCCGCGGCGGCGAACATGTCGGTCTGTGTCACGAGATAGGCCGTCTGGTAGCCGCCCCAACTGTGGCCCTGGATGCCGATCCGCTCGGGGTCGACGAATCCTCTGGCTACGATGCTCAACACCCCGGGCACCAGGCAGTCGAACGCACTCTCGCCAGGATATCCGACTCGATAGTGTATGTCCGGTATGAAGACCACGTAACCGCGGCTCACGTAGAACGGCACGCTGATGCTGGAACCCCCCGGACCTACGCTGCGAAACGAGTGCAATGTGTTCGACATTTTCTCGTAGAAGTACACCATCATCGGGTATTTCTTCATCGGATCGAAGCTCTCCGGCTTGTACAGAATGCCGTCAAGCTCCTTGCCGTCGGTCGAACGCCAGTGCACCAGCTCCGCCGTGCCCCACAGGTACTCGGAGAGCTGCGGGTTCGCATCGCTCACCCTCCGCATCTCGTCGAATGACCCGTCGCTCACCCAAAGGTCGGGAAACTCACGGAAGCTTTCGCGCGTGAAGACCAGGACATCGGCGTCGGCTGCCTTGCGCACCGAGCCGAAGCGCCGTTCCTGCATCACGAGGCGCACTGGCGGCTCGTCGCCGTTCACCAGATCGCGCGCCGCCCCGCTGGCCTTCGTCGCCATATCGAAGACACTCAACAATATCGGATCATCCAGCGGAATCGCATCCTCATCCGGATCGACACGGAGATAGCGATACCGGACGTCAGCTTCTCGGCCCATTCCTTCAGTCACGTTACGGGGCGCTCTTCGACCGCTCGGATCGACCGCCCAGATGTCGTATTTGTCGTAGATCAACACCCAACGGTCGTCTTCCGTCCAACCCGCAGCGCCGTAGGAGTGCGGGATCATCGGCCAGTCGTGCAGCTCGTAGTCGAACCGTTGCGGGATGGACGCCGTGAGGTTCACGGCCTCCCCGCCCCCCACAGGCATGGCGAACCACGCCCTCTCGTGTCCGTCCCACCATCCGATGTACTTGGCGTCGGACGAGAGTTCCGCATCACCCTGCAGTTTCTTCAGCAGCAACGCGCGCTCGCCCGTCTCGACATCGACGGCGTACACGTCGTTGTATGCGGGCCAATCCCACGATATCAATTGCCGATAGGGGACGTTCGTGTTGGCGATCCCCACGGGAGCGTCGCCATCCAGCCCTACTTCGACCTCCGGGATGCCTTCGTCAGCCAGCTGTACGACACGTCCACTCCGCAAGTGCGCGACCGCCTTGTAGCTGCGCTTGAGTTCATCTTCCCGATCGACCAACTGATCCGGTTGCAGCAACGGGTCGAGCCAGTTCCAGACATCGACCTCCACCTTCTCCCACTCCGGCGTCTCCTCTTCAGGTTCGGGCTCGGGCCTGGGCGCCGTGCCGAAGAAGAGTCTCCGTCCGTCCTTCGAGAACTCGAGTTCGCCGTGCTCGCTCACCCACCACCCTTCCGCGATCCCAGGCGTGCCTTCGGTCGCCACCATGCTAACCTCTCGCTCGTTCGCGGACCAACGGTACAGCGTAAATGCGGGCTGATCACTGTCGTAGTCGTCGCGGTTGGAGAGGAACGCCAGTTGCTCCCCATCGTCGTCGAACACGACACTCATGTAGGTGCCTTCTCCCTGGAGGAGGGTGTCCACGGTTCCGTTCGGGGCCCGCACCACGAACACGCCGTCCGCCGAGCCATCCTTGCTCGAAACGGTAAATGCTAGATAGACGCCTTGCTGGGAGAGGGCGTACTCGGTGACGTAAGCGAATCGCTGTTCTTCTCCGGTCGAGAGATCCCGCAGGACGAGCGTCGTGCCTTCCTCCTTGTCCTTCTCCTTGTCCCTTTCTTCGCGCTGCTCCTCCTCTTGTTTCGGCCTTTCCCCAGCCTCGGCGCTGTCGGGCTCCTCCGCCTGCTCCAGGAGATAGGCCACCCATCCACCCTCCTCGTAGGGCAGCTCGAACGATCTCACGCGCTCGATTCGAGTGACCGCTCCCGTGTTGAGGTCGAGGATACCAAGCGAGTCCTTAGGCTGGTCTTCCGGCTTCTTGTTCTCCTTCTTCGCCTCTCTGACTAGCGCCAGTTCGGGCCTGATCAAGAAGACGACAGAACCGCCATCCGGCGAGAACCGCGCTTCTCTGCCGCGGGGTACCACATACTCGGTGGTGGAGCTCAGCGAGTGCACGTGCAGCTCGGCGTCTCCTTCTTGCGGCACCAACGCGTAGAGAAACCAGTTTCCATCGTCACGCAGCTGCCGATCGGAGATACGGTTCCAGCTGTCGTACACGTCGTGATCCATGGGCCGCTTGGCGTTCTGTGCCGGCGCGACGCTCGCCCAAGCAGCCAGCAATACGATGGTCACTAATGTCCTGCGCATGGTCGCCTCTCGTTCGAATCCGGGTTGCCGTCCGGGCCTTCGGAGCTACCAAGCGATCCCATAGTCTTCGCCGTGATGGCTCGAGCCGCCCCAGAACGTGCCGTGCTCCCGGTCGAAGAAGATCGCGTTGATGGGACCCGAGGTACGCTCCCGGAACTGCAGTGTGTAGCCCATCTTGCGCAGAGCGCTTCTCACCCACGGCGGAACGTCCTCCCTGAGGAGCAGGCGTCCCGGGCGCGACTCATGGTCGCCGAAGGAGTCCCGAAGCTGATAGCTGTTGATGTTCGGCGCCTCGACCGCCTCCTGCACGTTCATGCCCCACTCCACTATGTTGAGGAAGAACTGGAGCAGGTTCTGGTCCTGCGTGTCGCCGCCCTGCACCGCGAATGACAGGTACGGACGACCGTCCTTGAGCGCCATGCCGGGCGTGAGCGTCGCGCGAGGCCGCTTCCCCGGCTCGACCACGTTGAAGGGGTTCTCGATCTCGTCGAGCACGAAGCTCTGCATTCGCTGGCTCATCCCGACGCCCGTACGCCCCGCGATGACCGCCGGGATCCAGCCGCCGCTCGGCGTCACCGAAACGACCCAGCCCTCCTCGTCCGCCGCCTGGATGGACGTCGTGCCGAGAGCAAAGGTCTCGTCGAACTCGCGAACATCGGATTCCCGCATCGCTCCGGTGGTGGTCGGCACACCTCGCGGCCAGCCCTCGAGCAGATGGAGATACGGGTTGACTTCACCCATGAAGGGATAAGGGTCACCCGGCTTCACCCCGTCGTCGTTCTTCTCCCAGTCGATCTGCGCAGCCCGAGTCCTGGCGTATTCCTTCGACAGGAGACCTTCTATCGGTTCACTAGGCGGGAAGTACGGGTCGCCGTAGTAGAAATCCCGGTCAGCAAACGCGAGGTTCATCGTTTGGTACAGAGCGTGGATGTACCGCGCGCTGTTGTACCCCATCCCCTGCAAGTCGAGGTTCTCCAGGATGTTCAACGCCTGGAGCATCACCGGGCCCTGCACCCACGTGGTCAGTTTGTACACGTCTATTCCTTTGTAGGTCGTCATCACCGGCTCTTCGATATAGACCTGCCAGTCGGCCAGATCCTGCAGCGTGATGAGCGCCCCTTCATCTCGTGCGCCCCGCACGAACTCCTCAGCGATGTCACCCTTGTAGAACCGATCGTACGCCGCGTAGATCGCCTCCTTGCGGCTCTTGCCCTCAGCCAGCGCTCGCTCCTCCGCCTCGACCAGCTTCCGTAGTGTCGCCGCTAGATCCGGCTGTTGGAAAACCTCTCCCGGGTACGGTGCCTCATGCTCCTCTCCCAAGTGGGGAAGGAAGACCTCACGCGAGTACCGCCACTCCTTGATCCTCTCCTTGTTCGCCTCGATAGACCGAACGGCCTGAGCCTCGACCGGATAGCCGTCGGCCATCTCGATAGCGGGCGCAAGCACCTCCTTCAGACTCATCGTTCCCCACTCGGCGAGCATTGTCATCAGCCCGCCCGGAGTTCCCGGCGTGACCGCTGCGAGCGGGCCGTAACGCGGCGGGTAGTCCATGGCGCGTTCCTTGAAAAACTCCGGACTCGCACCCGTAGGGGCCACGCCAAGAGCGTTGATGCCGATCACCTTGCGGGTGTCCGGGTTGTAGATGAGAGCCTGTGTTTCACCACCCCAGCTCAGCACGTCCCACATCGTGGACGTCGCCGCAAGCATGGCGCACGCGGCATCCACCGCGTTTCCGCCACTCTGGAAAATCATGGCGCCGGCGGTGGCACCGAGAGGCTTGCCTGTGATCGCCACCCAGTGGCGACCATGGAGCACCGGTTTCGCGGTCCGCTGCGCCGCAGCTCGCGACGGAGCCGTTAGGGCAACGGCTACTGAGACGAGAGCGAGAACCCTACATGTGGAGAAGGAGATCACGCGCATCCATCCTCCCGGGAACACTGGTAAAACAGCGGAAAAGGATCGGTAAAGATAGCAGCCGCCACGGGTAGCCGTGATACTTGGCTCCGTTGATGGGCGGCGGGCTCAGCTCACAACGACTCCTGCATAGGCCACGACGCTCGAGTCGTCTCCCGTCACCATGCCGCTATGGCGGTAGTCCACAACCTCCGCGCTCCCGGCACCCTGCCGCCGGGCCGCCTCAAGCACGGTCGCCGCCGGGGCACGGCCGCACATGGTCACATTGCGATCGTGGCACGTCCTGAGAAGGAGCTCACCGTCGAGCTTTTCGACGGCGGCCAGCGCGGCCCTGTCTTTCTCAGCTGCGCGGTCCGCGGGCTCATAATGAGTCATGTCCGATGATGCGACGAGCAACACCGGACCGTCGTTCTTCTCGATCGCCTCCGCCAGTGCTGCTCCCAGAGTCTTGCAGCGATCCCAGTCGTCCCACGCCAGCACCAATGGCACGATCGCGGAGTCCGGCGCGAGGAGTCTGAGAAACGGAAGCTCCACCTCGACGGCGTGTTCCCGGGCGTGTGCTTCAGGGTCGTGCGCGACCAGGTCACACTCGCTCTCCAGCATCGATGCGAACCCGCTATCGATCGGTACGGGCCCCAGCGGAGTATCGAATGCGCCCGAGCGCCACAGGCTCGCTCCGCCCGGCGCACCGAGCCGTCCCGTGTGATTGGGGGCGAGTATCACGACGGTCCGGGGGATCTCGACGCGGGCGAACACGTGGGCCGCGCACTGGCCGGAGTACACCAGACCCGCATGTGGAGCGATGGCGCCGCGTGCGCGACGCCGCTCGGCATCTACCTCCCCGAGAAACTGCTCCACCATGCCCCTCAGATCGTCGGGATCGTCGGGGTAGAAATACCCTGCGACCGCCGGTCTCCTGACGTCGGTGCTCACCGCTCTCCTCTATGCACTCATCCTGACCGGCAGTCTCCGTGCTCCCCAGCGCCCAGGCGGGCCCTGGAACACCCCTGCGCAAGGGGTCCCACATTCGCGACACCTTCCATCATCGGTCAGCCGCCATTCCTTCAGGATGTACCAGTCTCGCGCGACCAACACCGCTCCGCACTCGTG
>JBHIEQ010000073.1:0-9706 GCA_046760725.1 Gemmatimonadales bacterium | reverse complement strand
TTCGTCAAGCGATACCGTGACCGTCATGGCATACCCCCCGACGGAACCGAGCCGCCAGCAGCGATGCCGCTCTTGCTCCGCGACCACGTAGTTCCCGGCCGCTCCAGCGAGTAATAAACCGTGATGCCCTCCTTCTCTTCGAAGATCCGGGGGACGAGCTGGACATCCATGCCGATCTTGATCTCGCTCTCGTCGATGCTGTCCCCGAACCAGGCGAGCGCCCTGCCACCGTCCTCCAGATCGACCACACCCACTACATAAGGCGCCACATCTTCGAATCCGGTCGGTGCCGCCACGATTCTCGTGAACGTATTGACCTTGCCTCTCCCCGAGATCTCCACGTAGTCGAAGTCACCACTCATGCACTCGCCGCAATCTGCACGCGGAGGAAACGATGTCGCACTACACTGCCCGCAGCGAGACGCCATCAGATACCCGTCCTTCAGGTACTGAGCGAAATCCGCGACCTTGGTATAAGGAGTGTAGTTGACCTTGCCGAACCACTTGAACATCGCTCAGTCCCTCTTCAATACCTGCACGAAACAATACTGCCCGATCCCGCCCACGTTGTGTGTGAGTCCGATGTCCGCATCCGGCACCTGCCGCTCCCCGGCCTCGCCCCGAAGCTGCTTGGCGATTTCGTAGGTCATCGAGACACCTGTGGCCCCGATCGGATGGCCCTTGGCCTTGAGCCCGCCGTCCACGTTCACGGCGACCTTGCCGCCGATGTACGTCTGGCGCTCGCTGACCATACACCCACCCTCGCCCTTCTTGCAGAACCCGAGGTCCTCGTAAGCCATGATCTCGGCGATCGTGAAGCAGTCGTGGACATCTGCCACTTTGACGTCCGCGGGACCGATACCCGCCATCCGATAGGCCTCTTTCGCCGCATGCTCCGCACTCGGTAAACCGACCAGGTCAGGCCGCCGCAGCACGGACATGCTCGCTGTGGCACACGCCATGCCGTCCAGCCAGACCGGCTCCTCGGAGATGTCCCTAGCCAGGTCCTCTGCCGCCAGTATCACACAGGCGGCGCCATCTGCATTGGCGCAGCAGTCGTACACTTGAAACGGCGTAGCCACGTCGTCCGAGGCCGCTGCCTTGTCCTTCGTGATCTCCTTCCGGAACAGAGCGTAGGGATTCTTGGCACCGTAGAAGTGGTTCTTGACCGCGACGTCCAAGAGCTGCTCCCGGGTCGTCCCGAACTCGTGCATATGCCGCTTCGCGAACATCGCGTAGTAGGCGGGGAAGGTGGTACCGAATCCCGACTCCCACTGTACCTCGCCAACCCTCCCCATGAGTGCCAGAATCTCGGGCGTCGAGAGCTCCGTCATCTTCTGGCACCCGACCACCGCGACGACCCTGTGCACGCCCGCCTTGATCGAGAGCCACGCCGTGCGAATGGCGGCGCTTCCCGACGCGCACGCGACCTCCGTGAGCCACGTGGGCTTCGGCACCAAGCCGAGATACTCCTGCACCACACCGGCAAGCGAGCGCTGCTTGTGGTACTCGGGGACAGATCCCACCACAGATGCATCAATCGTGTCCCGCTCGATGCCTGCGTCCAGTATGGCCTCCCTGAACGCCTCGAACGCCAGTTCCTGAACGGTGGCGTCACTGCGGCGCCCGAAGACTCCGTGTCCGATACCAACGATGCCAACCCTATTCATGCCAACCTGTTCTCTACATGTATTGGCCGCCATCGACCTTTATCACTTCGCCCGTGATATGGCGCGCCCGATCTGAACAAAGGAACGCCACCACGTCGGCACACTCCTCCGGGGTGGCAAACCGCCCGAGCGCCGTCTCATCCATCGCCTTCGTCAAGAACTCGGGCGGGATCCCCCGCGCCATCTCGGTCATGACCATCCCCGGAGCCACGACGTTGACGTTCACGTTGAACTTCCCAAGCTCCCTGGCGAGAGACTTGCTCATCGCTATCTCGCCACCCTTTGAAGCCGCGTAGTTGACCTGCGCGAACTTTCCCCGCAACCCGTTTATCGACGAGATGTTGACGATCTTACCGCTCTTCTGGTCCTTGAACACCATCGCGGCGGCCTTGTTGTAGTTGAAGTAGCCCTTGAGATTGACGTTGATGACGGTGTCCCACTGCTCCTCCGTCATCTTCCAGATTACACCATCCCAGTTGATGCCGGCATTGCACACCATGATGTCCAGCCCACCGAACGTCTCGACGACCTTCCGCACCATCGCCATAGCATCGTTGTAGCTGGTGACATCCGCCTTCACCGCCAATCCCCTGCGACCCAATTGCTCCACGCGACGGGCGACTTCCTTTGCCTCCGCATCGTGTCGCCGGTAATTGACCGCAACGTTGCAGCCCTCCTCCGCCAGACGGAGCGCTATGGCAGCCCCGATGCCGACGCTGCCGCCCGTGACGATCGCATTCTTTCCGTCCAACCCCAGATCCATGAGATCCTCAAGCCTCCCGGTACTGCGGGGAAACCGCACGGATCAACTCGTCGTCCCACGGATGACCTTCGGCCAAGAGCTGCCGGAGCTTGATGAAGTCCACTTCACGCCTGCCCTTCGGCCCCTCGTTGAATGCCCGAAAACCGGCCTTGGCTTCAGTCATCATGTTGAGCGCCAGCCACTCGCGGTTGGTAACGCTCGTGTTGTCCCAATGCCACTGCTTGTGCTTGCGCAGACTGTTGACCGTCTTCGATACGCAGTCCGGCATCAACATGAGAATCTTGGTGCAGAGAGCCTCTACCGCTTCATCCAGCTTGCTGAAATCGGTCTCGGCTCGGGCGAGAAGCTCCTTCGCCGCCTCGCGCTCGGCCCCGGTCTTGAAATCCCCGAAGACGATGTTGCCGAACTCGTCCACGAACCGGTCGGTGATCACCATTGGGTTGGGGATCCACTCGCCGTCCACCCGGAGTACCGGCACGATCTGATTAACCAGACCGATGAGCAACGCCCTGTGAGCGCTCCATGTCTCGCAGAGAATCGCGCTCTCCATCGCGCGCGAGAACCCCACATACAACGGCAGGAAGTCCGTTGAGCCACCGTCGGGTGCGGACCCGTGCTTGGGACCGGCCTGCCCAAACCGAGCCGTGTCGGCGGCGATCGTGAAATCGCACGCCATCCCCACTTCCTGCCCTCCCGCCAAGCGCATGCCGTTGACACGGTTTATCACGGGCTTGTCGCAGCGCAGCACCGCGTCGATCATATCATTGAACAGCCGCATGTACTGCTTGTACTCCTGCGGGTTCCCCGCGTAGTACTCAGCGTACTCCTTCGTATTTCCACCGGTGCAAAACGCCCGATCACCCACGGCGGTGATCACACAGGTCACGACGCTCCTGTCCATGCTGGCCTGCCGCAGAGCAATGATGACCTCCTTGAGCATCTCCGTGGTGTAGCTATTGAGCTGCCTCGGATTGTTCAGCGTGATCCAGGCGTTGTGCAGACCGCCCACGGCGGAACCCTCGAGGTCCCGTACGGGACGCAGCTCGTAAAGGATCTCCTTGTAGTCGGACTCGGAGATCAGCCTGTGGTCCTTCAACATGACACCTCCTTCTCTACCGGCACCGCAACCCTCCCAGGAGATAATCCGCGAACGCGGATCCAAGCTCGGCCCCCCGCACACTGCCCCCAGTATCGTACCAGCGGGCGATCCAGTTGATCGCGCCGAGAATCGCGAACACCGTGATCTTGGCATCGACCGGGCGGAATTCTCCCACCGCGATTCCCTGGAGAATGATTTCCCGCAATCCGCGCTCGTACCGATCCCGCTCCGCGATGATCTCCGCCCGCCGAACCGGTGAAAGCGACGTCACCTCGAACGCAAGCGGCGAGCCCTCAAGGGTCTCCGTCATCACCCGCACATGCTCCTTGATGAGGAATGCCAACCGCTGAGCCGGCGACTCGATCGCCCCCGCCTCGTCCAGTAGCCTGACTACTTCGGACAACGACTCGCGGTGGCACGCGAACAGAATCGATTCCTTGTCGGGGAAGTAGTGGTAAAGAGCGGTCTTTCTAACCCCCAGCCGCTCAGCGATGTCCTCCAACGTCGTCCGGTGATACCCCTTCTCGCGGAACGTCTGGAACGCCGCGTGCAAGATCTCCGCACGCCGACGCTCGCGCTTCTCCCGAACGTGATCCGAATAGGTCGCTCCCGAATCCACGCCTGCCATTAATGACTTCCTGAAAGAAGGAACCAGCTTGTTGAACGGAGGTTCAAATTTTTACCCCCTAGATGAATTTTCCGTGAATTCCGCACGAAGAATCCTTGTTTCGAAACGATTCCTTCAGCCCCCTTCACGATCTCTTCATCGGTAGGGTTCTAGCATCCGTCAGGCCAGCCCAACCGATTCGATGCCGCATCGCTGCTCGGGTGCTCGCCCGTCGCCAGCCCGGCCCCGGGGGGTGAGCCTCCTGCTCAGGGGACGTGAGATAGGGTATGCCACAACAGGTCTCTCGCCTGCTTGCCGTGTTCGCGGTCTCGGCAATCGCGCTCGCGGGTGCGCGGTACTACCTGGTACCTGACACTTTTGGCGAGAAGGGTCACTATAGAGCCGCCGCAATCGACTCGGTCCTCGTCCATCCAAGGAAATACGCGGGACACCACGAATGCGCCGTGTGCCACGCGCAGATCAACGAGCGTCGCGTGGCGGGTAACCATCGGGGGGTCGCATGCGAGGTGTGCCACGGACCCGCACTGAACCACGCGAACGCACCGCTCGACACGAAACCGCCCGCGCCACGTGAGCGCAGCTTCTGCATTCTGTGTCATTCGTACAACCCGTCGCGGCCGACCGGCTTTCCGCAGATCGACCCGATCTCGCACAACCCGCTGTCGCCCTGCATGAATTGCCACGACCCGCACGAGCCCGAGCCGCCCGTCGTTCCCGAGGAGTGTAGCGCCTGCCACGGACAGATTGCGCGACAGAAGGCCGTCTCACATCACGCCACCGTCCCGTGCACGACCTGTCACGCCGCGCCGAGAGAGCACAAGGTCGAGCCTCGTGCGGCGCGGCCCAGCAAGCCCACCGAGCGGGCCTTCTGCGGCGCGTGCCACGCCACCGACGCACCGAGCCCTGCGCGCATTCCACGCATCGACCTGGGAGACCACAACCCGGACTACCAGTGCTGGCAGTGCCACTACCCGCACTACCCCGAGACCGACTATGAGTGACTCCGCGGACAGGGAAAAGGACGGGTCCGGCCGATCGGGCCACGAGTTGGATCGCCGCCGATTCTTGGCCGAGCTCCTGGCCGCGTGCGGCGCCGGAACGCCTCTGCTCCTCGGCGTCGTGCGAGTGCCGTCCGCGGACGCTCAAGAGGGTGAGTCGGGGGAAGGCGCGGAGCGCCTGTTCGGCATGGGTGTCGACATCGCGAAGTGCATCGGGTGCGGCCGCTGCGTAGCGGCGTGCAAGATCGAGAACGAAGTGCCTGAGTCACCGGAATACTTCAATACTTGGGTGGAGCGGTACGTCATCCAGACCGACGGTGAGGTCGCGGTGGACAGCCCCAACGGCGGGATCGAGGGATTCCCGCCCGCAACGAGCGAAGGCGGTATCCGCCGCACGTTCTTCGTCCCAAAACTGTGCAATCACTGTGCAAATCCGCCTTGCGTACAGGTATGCCCGGTCGGGGCGACTTTCACGACGCCCGACGGCGCCGTCCTGGTGGACGAGTACTACTGCATAGGGTGCCGCTATTGCATCCAGGCCTGCCCCTACGGCGCCCGCTGGCTGCATCCCGAGAAACGCGTGGCCGCGAAGTGCACGCTGTGTTATCACCGCATCAAGCAGGGCCTAGTGCCGGCCTGCGTCGAGGTCTGCCCCACAGGGGCCAGGATCTTCGGTGAGGTGGAAAGCAGGGCTACACCGCTCGCGCGGTTCATCCGGCTCAATGAGATCCAGGTCCTGAAGCCACATCTCAATACGAAGCCTAAGGTCTATTACGCGAACCTGGACGGAGAGGTGCGGTAGGGAATGCAGGGCTACATCTATCCCAATGAGTTCGAGCTGCAGTGGAGCCTGCTAATCGTCCTGTACCCGTACGTGACGGGCCTGGTAGCAGGAGCGTTCATACTGGCATCCTTGGAACGAGTCTTCAATGTGAAAGAGGTGCAGCCCACTTACCGACTGGCCCTTCTCACGGCGTTGGCCTTCCTGCTCGTGGCTCCCCTCCCCCTCCTGGCTCACCTAGGGCACCCCGAGCGATCCTACGAGATCTTCATGACGCCGAACAGAAAGTCCGCGATGGCGATGTTCGGCTTCGTCTATGCATGGTACCTCGCCGTCGTACTGCTGCTGGAGATTTGGTTCGAGTACCGCAGAGACATGGTGCTGTGGGCCCGAGCGGCGACGGGACCGAAGAGGTGGCTCTACTACGCCCTCACCCTCGGCGCGACCGATCTGTCCGACAAGGCGTTGCGCTTCGACGACACCGCGGGCCGTTGGATCACGGTCATTGGCATACCGTCGGCCTTCCTGCTGCACGGCTACGTGGGATTCATCTTCGGCTCGGTAAAAGCCAATCCGTGGTGGAGCAGCGTCTTGATGCCGGTCGTGTTTCTGTTTTCGGCCATAGTGTCGGGTATCGCCCTGGTTCTTCTCCTCTACATGCTGTCCAGCATGGTGCGGTGGAAGCCCGTAAACATGCCGTGCCTCGACAAGCTCGCAGCGCTCTTGTTCTACGCCATGGTGGTCGATGTATCGCTGGAAGCACTCGACTTCCTCCACCGACTGTACGAGTCCGAGGAATCGATAGAGATTCTGTCACAGATGATCGAGAGCAGGCTGTTCATCAGCCTCATTGTGTTGCAGCTTACGCTGGGTACCCTGGTGCCGCTCATATCCCTGGGGATCGTGTCGCCGGCGCTCCGCAAAGAGGGCTGGGTCAGAGTAGTGCCGGAGATGAAGAGGCTCATCTACCTCGGTGCCGCGATCCTCGTGCAGATCGGCATCTTTAGCATCCGCTGGAATGTCGTGATCGGGGGGCAGCTGTTTTCCAAGAGCCTGAGAGGCCTCACGGTCTATAAGGTGGAGTTGTTCGGACTGGAAGGGCTGGCAATGACGATGGCCCTGCTCGCCCTGCCGTTCGTCATTCTCTGGGTGCTGGTGAAGTTATTGCCCCCGTGGCAGGAACCCGACTCCGCGCCGCAAGAAGCGGCCGAGGCTCTGCCGGCGTGAGTCGCCGCCGCGTAAGACCCCCCTCAACCGAAGGGACGCTCCTGCTGGGCGGGTTCGCCCTTGCATCGGCGCTAGCCGTGATGCCCGGCCGTGCCTGGACGCAGGAACAAGGAGCAACCGCTCACAGCGTTCTCGCGGGCTCCCGAGCATTCGGCAGTAAGGGCTGTGTCCGATGCCATGCCATCAATGGCCTTGGCGGTCGAGAGGGACCGGACCTCGGACGCTCCGAACACACGAAGACCTTCTACGACGTGGGCGCCGCACTGTGGAACCACGTGGCCGCAATGACCGACCGGATGGATGAGCTCGGCATGGAGCGACCGCACCTGACCCCCGAGGATGTCGGCAGCATCGCCGCATTCCTGTTCTGGGCCGGCTACTTCGAACCACCGGGAAACCCGAGAAGGGGCCGTGCCGTCTTCGAAGGGAAGCGCTGCATAGTCTGTCACCAAGTGGGGTCTGTGGGCGGCGTCGTCGGGCCCAATCTCGACCGCATGGGGCAAAGCTGGACGCCGATCCAGATCGCCGCCGCCATGTGGAATCACGGACCGCGCATGGCGGAGATGATGCGCCAGCGTGGGATCGAGCGCCCGGGACTGTCGGCGGCCGACCTCGACGATCTCTTAGCGTTCCTGAAGTCGTCGCGGCGCGCGCAACCGGAGGGCACCATCCACGTGCTGCCGGGCCGTCCCGCCGAGGGCGAACGGTTGTTCCAGAGCAAACGGTGCATCGAATGCCATGGAGCCGGGGGAGAGGGCACGAGCATCGCGCCACCGCTAGTGCGCACCGAGCGCCGCACGGTCGCCGAGTTCGCGGCCGCCATGTGGAACAAGGCCCCCACAATGACGCGCGTGATGGCGAGTAGGGGAATCACGCAGCCCCAGCTGAGCCCAGACGACATGGCCGACATCGTGGCCTATCTCTACTCGTTCCGTTATTTCAGCGAGGCGGGGTCCAGCCAACGCGGCCGGCTCGTTCTCCGGACCAAGCGCTGCCTGCGCTGTCACTCGGTAGAGGACATGGGCGGCGACACTGCCCCCAATCTGTCGAACGTGAGGGGCCTCGACTCACCGGCCGGACTGGTCGCGGCCCTCTGGAACCACGTGCTGCTTCCCGGCGAAACCACCCGCGCACCGTGGTCCCCATTCCGCGCGGCCGACGTGGCGGACCTCGCAGCATACTTCCAGGCCGCCGCTCGATCACGCCGATGAGGGCACGGATCCCGACGTGTCCAGCGGCGGCGGCCCTCCTGCTGGGCCTCGTGGCCGCACCTCGCCCCACGCTCGCTCAGGAAGAATCTGAAAGCAGCTGCGTTAGCTGCCACCAGTCCCTGGACGACCGACTCGCAGGCCCGGTTCGCTCGTTCCCCCAAGACACACACCGTGCGAGAGGACTCGGCTGCACCGCCTGCCATGGCGGTGACGCTTCGGATCCCGGTTTCGGGGCAATGGACCCTGCAAAGGGCTTTCTCGGAAAACCGACCAGACAGAACGTGCTTCGATTCTGCGGCCGCTGCCATTCCGACGCGGAGTTCATGAAGCACTACAACCCGTCCATGCGCGTGGACCAGGTCGCCGAGTACGTGACGTCCGTGCACGGCAAGCGACTGACCGTCCAGGGGGATACCAACGTAGCCGTGTGCACCAGCTGCCACCCCGCGCACTCCATCAGGCCCCCATCCGATCCGCTATCGACCGTGAACCCGCTTCACGTAGCGGAAACCTGCGGTTCCTGCCACGCGGACAGCGCTCGCATGAGGCCGTACCGCATCCCCACAAGTCAGCTCGCCCAATACCGGGAGAGCATTCACTGGTACAAGCTCTCCGAGGAGGGTGACCTGTCGGCTCCCACATGCAACGACTGCCACGGGAATCACGGAGCCGCACCACCCGGAGTGTCATGGGTGGGGAACGTCTGTGGTCAATGCCATGTCGTGATGGCCGACTACTTCAGTGAGAGCCCCCACGCCGCCACCTTCACCATGCTGGGCCTACCAGGCTGCGCAACCTGCCACAGCAATCACGCCGTGAAAGAAGCCGGCGACGAGTTGCTCGGCCTGCAAGAGGGCGCAGTCTGCGCACGATGCCACGAACCCGACGTGGGTGGGGGCGTCGTCGCAGCCGCAATGCGACGCGCCATCGACTCGCTGGCTACAGGACTCGATGAAGCCGATTCCCTCCTAGAGTCGGCCGAACGAGCCGGGATGGAGGTGAGCAGCGCGCGATTCGAGATGCGAGATGCGCACAATGCCCTGATTCAAGCACGGGCGGCGATCCACACATTCTCGTTGGACTCGGTCCGCCAACACGTGAACGAGGGCCTCAAGGTTTCATCAGAGGCGCACGCCCGCGGTGAAAGAGCCCTCAAGGAACTCCAGTTCCGGCGAACCGGGCTCGCGATCTCCGCGGGCATAATAATTCTGCTCATCGCGGGACTGGTGCTGAAGATCAGGCAGCTGGAGGCAAGAGCGTGAACGAACCCATCGGATCCACGCGCCGGGGATTCGTCAACTGGCTCCTCGGAACGGGCGTAGGCGGTCT
>JBHIEQ010000072.1:0-9722 GCA_046760725.1 Gemmatimonadales bacterium | reverse complement strand
CTCGACTGCAAGCGAGTATTGGCCGACAACATGGCCGAGCACTTCGCCCCAATGAGGGAGCGCGCGCGTGAGCTCCGGTCGGATCCCGATCGGGTGCGAGAAACAGTCGCTGCGGGTGCGGAGCGGGCCCGCCGCGTGGCGCGCGAGACCATGCGGGAGGTTCGGGAGAGGATGGGACTGTTGCCGGCGCTTCGTAGGGAGCCGTCACCCGCATGACCGAGCTTTGGCCGGAGATAGTGGAGACGTTGCGGCTGGATCTCCTGGTCTATCTGCTTTTCGCGGTCTTGTTGGGCGGGGCCGTGGGGTTCGAGCGGGAGCGCCGCGGAAAGGCAGCAGGCCTCCGCACCAACATCCTGATCTGTGTCGGCGCAGCCCTGTTCACCCGCCTGTCGATCGAGCTGGCCGGTAATGGTGGCGACCCCGGACGCATCGCGGCACAGATCGTGACGGGAGTGGGGTTTCTCGGTGCGGGGACGATCATCCGAGCGAGGGGACACATCACGGGCCTCACGAGCGCCGCCACGATCTGGATGGTGGCGGCGATTGGCATGGGAGTAGGTGCCGGGCGGCTGTATGAGGCTGCGGGAGCCACACTGCTGGTCATTGCGGTACTGGGTCTGCTGGTGCGTGTGGAGCGCTTGGTCAAGGCTGTTGGGGCGGTCAGCGTGGCTCGCGTGGTCGTGGGACCGGAGGCTGAGCGCGTGACCGAGATCGAGGAAATGATCAAGTTGGCCGGGCTGGAGATCCGTGAAGTGCGCTCGGAGCTTGAGGGCGACCGCCGCATAGTGGAGTTCGAGATGAGCGGCCCCGAACGCGTGCTCGTGGAGGTGAGGGCACGGCTGCTCGAGAAGGCGAGTGCCGTGACTGTGGCTCACGAGGAGTGAGGCGGGCGGTCGTAGACCTCGCATCGTCGCGGCCCGTGTGGAGGATCCCGGACGAGTGCGTCGACGAGATCCGGAGGGCATTCGGTGAGGGGTGGGAAGTAGTGGTCGTGCGATCGTTCGCGGAGAGCGACGGCGACGGGGCTCATCCATCTGCCGAGGCCGTCGCGGCCTCGCGTGGGGCCGAAGTTTACCTGGGTTGGGGAATCCCCCGTCCGGTGGCGGAGGCCGCCAGCGGTACACTGCGGTGGGCGCACTCAGCAGCGGCCGGTGTGGGTGCCAGCCTCACTGAGCCGCTCCTCGAGAGCGGGGCTATGCTGACGAACTCGCGCGGTGTTCACGCGGAGCCGATGGCCGACTGGGCCGTGGCGGCGATCGGCTACTGTGTCAGGGGCTTCCACGTGGCCCAGGACGCCCAGCGGGGCGCCCGTTGGGCCAAGGACCTGTACACGGACGGCGGTGTCGTCCTCAAAGAGTATGCCGACACGCGCATCGGCATAGTCGGGCTCGGGGGGATCGGCCAGGCGATTGCGCGCCGCTGCGTGGCGCTCGGCATGCGGGTGCGGGCGATCAGACGCCGCCCTGAAAGGCGCAAGCCGGCCGGTGTCGAGTGGGTCGCCGGCCCCGCATCGCTCACGGAGCTCGCGGCCGAGAGCGACGTGCTCGTGATAGCGGCGCCGCACACCAGATCGACCGACGGGTTGGTGAACGACCGCGGGATCAGTTCGCTCCCCGCGGGTGCCTTCATCATCAACCTCTCTAGGGGCGTGCTCCTAGACGAGGTGGCTCTACTGGTGCACCTTGATAGTGGACACCTGGGCGGTGCGGTGCTCGACGTGTTTCACCGGGAGCCCCTTCCCGCGGACCACCCGTTATGGTGCCATCCGCGGGTTCTCATCACGCCGCATGTCAGCGCCGTGTCGGAGCGATTCTGGGAGCGAGAGATCGAGCTTATCGTGGAGAACATCGATCGCTATCTGAGTAGTCGGCGCTTGAAGAATCTGGTGGATTCTAAGGCGGAGTACTAGGCAATGGAGAATATCATCAAGGCGGCTGTCGAGCGGGGTGCTTCGGATCTGCACATCAAGGCGGGGGACGTCTTCCGGGCGCGAATCGACGGCAAGCTGGTGCCACTCACCAAGCAAAGACTGACCCCCGAGCAGACCAAAGCGATCGCCCTGAAGCTGATCCCGCTCGAGACGGACCGCAAACGGATCGACCAGATTCTCGACTACGATTGTTCGTGGGGCGCGGCGGGCGTCGGCCGGTTCCGCGTGAACATCCTGCGGCAGCGATCTTCGTTCATGGTCGTGATGCGGGTCATCCCGTTCGAAGTGCCGAGCATCGAGAAGCTGCACCTCCCCGGGGTTCTGGAGAAGGTCTCCGAGAGTGAACGGGGGATGATCCTCGTCACCGGTGTCACCGGCAGCGGCAAGAGCTCGACGATGGCGGCGATGATAAACCACATCAACCAGAACTTGAACAAACACATCTTGACCCTCGAGAATCCTATCGAGTTCTTGCACCGCGACATCAACAGCTCGGTGACTCAAAGGGAGATCGGGCCCGATACCGAGTCTTTCGGGGTGGGGCTGCGTGCGGCGCTACGACAGGACCCGGACGTGATCCTGATAGGTGAGCTGCGGGACGCGGAGACTGTTGACATCGCGATGAAGGCAGCCGAGACCGGACATCTCCTGATGTCCACGCTACACACGCCCGATGCCACGAGTACCATCGCTCGGATGGTCGCTATGTTCCCGCCCGAGGAACAGGAGGTGGCGAGGATACGTCTCGCCGACTCTCTCGAGGCGGTGATTTCGCAGAGATTGCTGCCCAAGGCGGACGGTAAGGGCCGCGTGGCAGCGCAGGAGATACTCGTGGCTACGGCGACGATCCGCGACCTGATTCGCGATCGCAATCGAGTCGCGGAGATCAGGGATTACATCGAGGAGGGGCGCGACCAATACGGTATGCAGAGCTTCGATCAGTGCCTCATGGATCTTGTGGATTCAGGCGAGGTCACGTTCGAGGCCGCCTGTGCGGCGGCGAGCAATCCGGCCGACTTCGAGCTGAAGCTCCGTACGCTGCGCCGCAAGACCCAGACCGCGCACAAGGTCGAGGCTCCCGAGAACGAGGGTGACGAGCTGCCGGAGGGCTTCACCGCCGGCGGCATGGACATAATGTCGCAGTGACGGTGCGGCCACACGGTCTCCTGGTACCCATTACAACACCTTTCGACAGCGCCACGGGCGACGTGGCGCCGGTTGACCTGCGTGAGAACGCGAGATCACTGGTGGCGGCCGGTGTTCAGGGTATCGTGGCTGCAGGGTCCACCGGTGAGGCGGCATTGCTCTCGGAAGACGAGTACCGGCAGGTCGTGGCCTGGCTGCGGGACGTCGTGCCCGACGGGCGCTGGCTCATCGCTGGTGCGGGCCGCGAGTCCACGCGCGCCGCGGTGGAGGCGGCTCGCGTCGCCGCCCAGGAAGGAGCAGACGCGGTTCTGGTGCGTTCGCCGTCCTACTACGCGCCGTCGATCACCCAACAGGCGCTCACCACGCACTTCCGCACCGTTGCCGATGAGTC
Source organism: Gemmatimonadales bacterium (assembly GCA_046760725.1). GTDB lineage: Bacteria > Gemmatimonadota > Gemmatimonadetes > Gemmatimonadales > GWC2-71-9 > JBHIEQ01. The sequence goes on along the minus strand of JBHIEQ010000072.1, from coordinate 6,255 downwards.
GCCGCTGCCGCTACTGCTTTACAACATGCCGAAGTACACCCACCTGCCGATTGCCGAGTCCGTCGTGACCGCACTTGCCGATCATGAGAACGTGTGGGGCGCAAAGGACTCCTCGGGTGACCTCAAGAGCTTTGCAGCCTATCGCGAGGCCGCGCCCGGCTGGACGATGTTCATGGGGTCGGGTGCCCTGTACTACGCGGCTCTGGAGATGGGAGCCCAAGGGGCCGTCGCTGCGGCGGGATGCTTCGCCGCGGGACCGCTGTTGCGCATCGGCGAGCGGTTCCTGGCCGGTGACAAGGCCGGCGCAGGCGCGGCACAAGAGATGGTGGCGCCCCTACACCGCGAGATTGTTGGACGGCTCGGCGTCCCCGGCATCAAAGCCGCGATGGACAGGGTGGGACTGATCGGTGGCCCTCCCCGACCTCCGCTCCCGGAGCTGACAGCGCGCGACCGGGACCGGGTCGCGAAACTGCTGGCCAAGGCCGGACTGCTCGCGGATTAGGATGGCCGCTCCCGCCTGGGCGGTCACGGTGTTTGAATCGCTCGCTGTCCCCCGTCTCAGCGGTTCCGCGCCGCTCGACGCCGCGCGCGAAACAGTGGCACAGCTGCTCCGTTCATGGGGCTACTCGGTCACCTTGCAGGAGTTCACAGCTTCCGAGCGCCGGCTCCATGCGGTATCAACCGGAGGGGCGGGGCTTGGCTGGTGGGCTCTCATCGTCGGCCCGCTCCTCGTCCTGCCTCTGCCAGGCTGGCCGGTGGCACTGATCGGAATCGGTGCATTGGGCGTCGTTGGACTCCTGGCCGTCGGCGTAGCCGCGGGACATCTACCGAGTGGCGCGGTCGAGGCTCGCGGGGCGAACCTCATAGCCCTGCGCGGGGAGTCTCGCCTCTGGCTCGTGGCACACCTCGACAGCAAGGCGCAGCGGTTCTCGCTCGCTACGCGCACCGGTGCGGCGACTGCCGTGGTACTGGGCGGCGGGCTCCTCGCGGGCCTCCTGCTGCTGAGACTATTCACGAGCGTTCCGTGGTGGCTCGTTATTCCCGCTGTTGTCCTCTCCAGTGTGGCCGGCGCGGTTCTCTCGACGAGCGGGCCCACGAACCGCTCGCCGGGAGCGGTGGACAACGCCACCGGTGTCGTGGCTGCGCTCGCCGCAGCCCGCGCCCTCAGGGAACGCTCGGACGTAGGTGTGTTGATCACGGACGCCGAGGAGTTGGGAATGGAGGGGGCCCGCGCATGGGCCTCGAGCGCAAACGCGTCTTGGACGTTCGTCAACTTCGACGGGATCGATGACAGAGGTCGCTTTATCGTCGTGCCTCACGTCCCCCGGGGACCGGGCGGGAGGAGAAGCCGTGATTTGGTGGAGAAGTTGGTGGCGGGGCTCCGGGCGAAAGGTGCCCCGGCGGCGGTGGGCCGGCTTCCTCCCGGAGTGCTGGTGGACGGCACTGTGCTTGCCATGGTCGGCCTGCCCGGTGTCACGGTGTGCCGGGGTGACTGGCACACGCTGCGCGTCGTGCACACTCCGCAGGACTCACCGTCGCGCGTCTCGCTCGAGAGCGCGCTGCTCGCCGGTGAGGTCGCTGCGGTCACGTTCGGCGGGGGTCTCGGTTGACGCTTCAAGGCGCGGTCGATAGCTTGCGCGGGAGGATGCCCCGGTAATATCCCACGGGGCGTTTTTGTTGCCTGCGAGCGAGGACGGGGCGCGCAATGTTCAGTGAGACGCGTCGGTGCGTGGTCGTAGTAGGGGTTCAATGGGGTGATGAAGGGAAGGGGAAGATCGTCGACGTGCTGTCCGAGCGGGCGGACGTGGTGATCCGCTACCAGGGCGGTGCCAACGCCGGTCACACGGTGGTCAAGGGCGACGGCCAGTTCATCCTCCATCAGATTCCTTCGGGGATTCTCCAACCGGGCACACGGTGCCTCATTGGCAACGGTGTCGTCCTGGACCCCGAGACCCTGATCGAAGAAGTATCCGAGCTCGAGGGGCGGGGGGTTGGGGTCAGGGGACGGCTCTTCATCTCGGATCGCGCCCACCTGGTGTTGCCGTACCACAAGCTGCTCGAACTCTCCGCCGAGCAACGCCAACGTATCGGGACCACAGGGAGGGGGATCGGCCCGGCCTATGAAGACAAGGCCGGCAGGCGTGGCCTCAGGGTAGGGGAGCTGCGGGATCTCGACCGGCTGGCCGGGGCGGTTCGCGAGCGGGTGCGGCGGGCGAACGCCCTACTCGAGCTGTGGGGCGCGGCCCCGAGGGCCGATGCCACCGAGCACGTGGATATGCTCGAGCGCCTCGCCCCCTCTATCCTGCCGATGGTGATTGACGTCGGGCGAGAGGCGTGGCGCGCGGTCAAACAACGTAAGGCGGTCCTGCTGGAGGGGGCGCAGGGCGCTCTACTGGATGTGGATCACGGCACCTATCCGTTCGTTACATCTTCCAACACCACGGCCGGTGGGGCGGCGATCGGAGCGGGTATCGGGCCTACCGCGATCGACGGAGTGCTCGGCGTGGTGAAAGCCTACACTACGCGCGTGGGAAACGGTCCCCTCCCAAGCGAAGCGCAGGCGGACATCGCCGCTGAGCTCCGCTCACTGGGCGAGGAGTACGGAGCGACCACAGGTCGCCCGCGCCGTTGCGGCTGGTTCGACGCCGTGGTGGCCCGCTACGCGGCGAGAGTCAATGGGCTCACGGGGCTGGCCGTCACGAAGCTCGATGTTCTGGACACGATGAGCGAGATCCCGCTGTGCGTGGGATACCGGATCGACGGTGAGCTCCTTGACGAGATTCCGGGAGACTCATTGGCCCTCGGCCGCGTTGAGCCCGTGTTCGAAGTGTGTCCGGGTTGGCGACGGCCCACCGGGGGAGCGCGACGACTCGAGGACCTACCTCCCGAAGCCCGCGCCTACCTTGAGCACGTCGAGCGCTTGCTGGAGACTCCGATCGCCTTCGTGAGTGTCGGCACACGCAGGGAGCAGATCATCGAGAGGGAGATCTGAGGCCTTCCCGTCACCCGCCGTCGTCTCAGACCATGCCCGCGAAGCGGGCGAGCAGCTTCCTTCCCGGACCGCGTCCTCGCGTTTCGGGCTCTCGGCGGTACGAGTAGTACGTGTAGTAGTGGTCGTGCCGTGGGGTGACCCGGTTCAACACGGCACCTGCGATCCGCGCGCGCACCCGCCGCAGCTGCTCCACCGCCCTCTGGGCTGCGGTCTCCTCCGTTTCGCCGCTACGCATCACCAACACCGTGCCGTCGGCCATGGTCGCCACGATGGCGGCGTCCGTCACGGGTAGCGTGGGCGGTGTATCGACGACGACGTAGTCGTACTCGTGCCGCAGATCATCTACAAGCCGCTGCATGGCCTCCGATCCCAACAGCTCCGACGGGTTGGGCGGGGTCGAGCCGCTCGGCAAGACGTCGAGGTTCTCGACGACACCGGGTCGTACCGCCTCGCGGGCTGTGGCGGTACCGATCAGCACGTCCGTGAGGCCCGGGTCTTGCACCAGGCCGAAGGCCCGGTGCAGCAGCGGTCTCCTGAGGTCCCCGTCCACCAGGAGCGTGCGGCTGCCGCCTTGTGCCAGGGTCAGGGCCAAGTTGGCGGCGGTGGTCGATTTACCCTCGCCGGGACCCGGGCTCGTGACCGCGATCAGCTGTAGCGGCTTCTCGGCACCCACGAACGTCACGTTGGTGCGGAGGGCGCGGTATGCCTCCACCGCGGGGTCGTCCGGACTCAGTGAGCTCAGTACTACAACGGGCCGGCCTCTCCTCCCGTTGCCGGACGAGAGCCTCGACTCCTCGGGAATGAGCCCCAGCACCGGAGTACCCACGGCCCGCTCGACATCGGTCGCGCTCTTTATCGTTTGGTCCAGGTACTCCAGGAAGAACGCTCCGCCCAGCCCCAAGAGCAGGCCTACGAGGAAACCCAGGATGATCTTTTGCTTCAGGTTCGTGCCGATCGGCCACGGCCGCTGGGCGCCGTCCAAGATGGTGACGTACGGCACTATCGTCGCCTCCTGCAGTCGAGCCTGCTCGAGCTGTCCCAAGAGGTAGCGATGTGTCTGCTCCTGAATGCTGCTCTCGAGCTCCAGCTGGGCGATCCGCGTTTCCATGCCGGGGAAGCTCATGAGCGTCGCCCTGAGCTCTTCCACGTTGCGTCCCAGTGCTTCGTCGCGCTCCTCGAGACTCTTTAGCGTCGCATCGACGGCCTCGTTGAGCGACCCGTGCGCCTGCAGTATGCGCTGATCGACCGCCTGCACCTTGGGATTGTCTTCGCTGAGACCCAGGGCTCCCGCGGTGAGACTGCGGCGCTCCTCGTACAGCTCCAGCAGGTTCCTGATCTGGAACTGGAGCGCGGAGTTCGCCGTGGTCCCCTCTACTGCCGCCAAGCGGTTGAGCGCCTCGATACCCTCAGTCGAGGCGGCGCTCGATATGGCATCGGAGAGCGTGGCGATCTGGATTCTGATGTTCTGCCGTTGCAGCTCCAGGTCTCGTATGGAGGAAATGATCGCGGCCTCCTCCGAGCTCAGGTCCGTGATCCGCTGGCTCTCCTTGAAGCGCTGGAGCTCGCGGAACCTGGCCTGAGAGGCTGAGTCGGCACGCATCACCTGGCGCTCGATGTACCGGCGCCGCGCTGTGGCCGCCCGCTTCGCCCTCTCGGCGCCGTCATTGCTGAGCTCTATGGCCGCGCGGTTGAGAATCAGAGGAACCAGGGTCGGATCGGTGCCCGTGAACCAGATGTCGACCGCGTTCGTCTCTTCCCTCACCTGATAGCTCAATCCGCCGGTCACCCAAGCGGCCGCTTCCTCGGGCCGGGTGATACGGAACGGCACGCTCCGCCTCGGCGCGAGAGGTGATACCGTCACCGAGAAGCCGGGTCCGTCGAGTGGCTCCCCTACGGCCGCAACGGCAACCACGTTTCCCTGCACGTCGAGAATCCGGCTACCGTTGTCCTCGATCTCCACGGTGTAGCTTCCGACAGGAGCGGCACTGTCCACCGATAGTGCGGAAAAGAGCTCGCCGCGGTACACGGTCGCGTCCGGGATATCAAGAGTGAGGTCGAGTGCCTCGACGACCTCGAGTGCCAGAGCCTGGGTCCTCAGGATCAGGGCCTCCGACCGGATAGGGTCAGTGCGCAGCGCCAGCTCGTCAACGTCGATGTCGTCGGACCGCGCAAATACCTGCTTGCTCGACGAGATCTGTACCGTGAGAACCGACTGGAACCGTGTGACCGCTCCGCGGCCCGAGAACCACGCGCCGCCTGCCACAACGACGGACGTGACGGCAACGAGCTTCCAGTGGCGCACGACCACCGTCCAGAGATCCTTGAGATGGATCTCCCGCTGGAGCATGGCGCCTCTCGGGTGGGAGGTACCGCCAGGGGCTTCGGGCTGTTCGACCGGAGTCGTGTTCGCCACCTTACATCCTCGGTCCCACGCTGCGGGGGCGGGGGTACGTCATAGCTGGTACAAACAAACTTACACCTAGTTGCCGCGTCTGTGATCTCTTTGTGAAGTCGTCGTTAAGCTCCCTCGCACGCGTTCTGCGATCTCGCGGGCGGGTGCCCGTGCGGCTGGCTGAAGCCTCGGCCGGCGCTCGAGAGTCGGGGGCGCCGTGGTGCCCCGTGGCCAGGTTTGCTCCGGAGAGAGTGTGCTCGGCGCTCCTCGGGCCGACTGGGAAGGCGGAACTGAGGCAGTCCGCCCCGGCGGGCCGCTCGAAGCGCGGCAAGCAGAGGTTGAGGTGTCTCATGTGCGCGAACCACCAAACTACGCGTTCCGTCCCAACTTCGCAAGTGCCTTATTCGCATGCGGTTACGCTGCGCGGCGCGAGTGTTGCGCAGTTGCGTTTGTTTGGAGTTTGAGGTGGCTCGCGGGCGTGTAGTGATCGTGGCTCAGCCGTTCAAGGAGACTCTAGGCTCCGCTCAGGTGGGGCGCGCGATCGCCCGGGGAGTATCCCGGGTCGGCCTCGAGCCTGAGGTCATTCTGGCGAGCGACGGCGGGGACGGCCAGGTTGAGCGGTGGTCCAGCCACGAGGCAAGGGACCCGTTGGGGGGGCCTGTGGCGGTGAGGGCAGCGTGGCTGGATCAGGTGACGGCCGTGGTGGAGTCAAGGCTTGTGTGCGGTCTGAGCCTGTTGAGGCCGGCCGAACGCGATCCCTTGCGGACAACGACTCGGGGTGTGGGAGAGCTCATCGACCAGGTAGTCCGAGCCGGTGCCGAGAGCGTCGTCGTTGGTCTGGGCGGCAGCGCGACGGTTGATGGTGGTGTGG
>JBHIEQ010000071.1:0-9769 GCA_046760725.1 Gemmatimonadales bacterium | reverse complement strand
GACTACAACTCGTGGTATGTGAGGCGGGCCATGCAGGCGTTCGCCGGGTTCGCACCGATAGAGAACGCATGGGTGGACAATTGGGCGATGTACTAGAAGGGGCAATGGGGGCGATGGGAGACGATGGAAGGTGTGAGGGCGTTGGGGGGATCGAGCGCGACGGCGCGAGGCGAGGAAAAGGGCGCTGGAGAGCAACGGTGAGGTTCGCCGCGGCCGTTTCGCTCGTGTCCGTGCTCGCACTCGGCTGTACGCGCGCCGACCGCCCTCGCGAGCGACTCCGCGGAACCCTACTTCCCGATCCTCGCCCCAAACCGGATTTCACACTGGTCACGAGCCGCGGCGACTCGTTCGACTTCAGACGAAAGACCGACGGAACGGTCACCCTTCTCTTCTTCGGGTACACATACTGTCCGGACATCTGTCCCGTACACATGGCCAACATCGCCGCGGCCCTGGAGAAGCTCCCGCCCCAGATCGCGAGCGCGCTCAAGGTCGTTTTCGTCACTACCGATCCCGCGCGCGATACGCCCGAGCGACTCCGGAACTGGCTCAATTCGTTCGATACGCGATTCATCGGACTCATCGGGCCACTCGATGAGGTCAACGCCATCCAGCGAGAGATCGGCCTCGCGCCGGCGATGAAGATGGAGCCCGACAGCGCGGGCGGTGGCTACCTCGTGGGACACGCGGCACAGGTCGTGGCGTTCACGAGCGACAACCTGGCGCATATCGTGTACCCGTTCGGGACGAGGCAGGTCGACTGGGCTCACGATCTCCCGATTCTGATCGAAGCGTACCGGTGACCGACCCGCGGAGCGGTAGGCCCGGGGCGTTGAATTGACCTGGTGGTGTTCCGCCCAGGGCACCGTCTGGTCCTGGGCGTGGCAGTTCTATCCCGGCGTGTGGCTCCTGGTCTCCCTCTTGATCGGTGCGTATCTGCGTGTATTGGCCGGACACCGATGGGTGGGCGGCTCGCCGATCGAGAGATCGCGCGTAACGTCCTATGCCCTCGGCGTCCTGGCGCTATGGGCGGCCGCCGACTGGCCCCTGGGGCCCCTCGGTGCGGGATACCTGATGAGCGTGCACATGGTGCAGTGGCTCCTGTTCACGCTCGTGGCTCCGCCGCTCTTGATCCACGGGGTGCCGCCTCGATTGCTCAGCAATATAGTTCTTTCGCGCAGCGTCCGGCGGCCGGCCCGACTTTTGAGCCGACCTCTCCCGGCTTTCGCGGTGTTCAACTCGGTGCTGCTGGCAACTCACCTTCCCGCAGTGGTGGATCAGCTGAAGCCGTACCAGCTCGGATCCTTCGCGATGGACATGCTCTGGCTGGGCTCCGGGCTTCTTCTGTGGTGGCAGGTGCTCGCTCCGGTGAAGGAGCTCGATCCGCTTCCGTATGCCGGCCGCATCGTGTTTCTGCTGGCGAACGTCTTTATTCCCACGGTCCCGGCCGCGTTCCTCACGTTCGCGGACTATCCTATCTACGAACTCTACGAGCTAGCGCCGAGGATCGGGGAACTCTCCGCCACCCGCGATCAACAGATCGCGGGCCTCGTAATGAAGGTCGGCGGCGGCTCGATGATCTTCGCGACTGCGTCGGTCCTGTTCTTTCGCTGGTATCGGGAAGAGGAGGCTGGGGAGCGCTAGGCTACTATGGAGCCCGTACGTCCTCGGCGAACGTGATCAGGTGTTCGCGATAGAGGGCCTGAAGCAGTTTTGCCAACCGTTCCTCCGCCGGTTCCACCGCCTCGCCGAACGTTTCTCGCAGGTGTTGCGCGATATCGGCCACCGTGTGCTCGCCGTCCATCAGCCGCCATGTGGCGCTACCCATCTCGTCGAGACGTATGCGGTGGGCCTGGAGCTCGAACAGGAGCCTGTCCAGCAGCCGACGCCAACCCTCCGTCTCGGGAGGCCGGCGGATCAGTGTGACACGGTCACCTGTCTCCTCCCAGTACACGGCCCGCCTCGGGATGAGTGCCATGAGATCCGGGGTTCCTCCCGTGCCGCTGGTGCTGCCCGGCGGCATTACCTCCCCTCCCGGTCGTCACGCGTTACTCGGCAACCTTCGTGGCGGGCAAGCCCGGCTCTCGCATCTTGCTGACCGCGAACCAGGCGAGGAGAAAGATCACCCCCGGATAGGCGATGATGCCCAGCCACGGATTCGCCGTGAATCCGAAGGTGAGCTTCTGGAATCCGAGCAGCCAGGGCGCTGCGTCTCCGCCGATCACCAGCAGCGCCAGGACGACGGCCATGAGCGACTCACCCGCTATGAAACCCGAGGAGATCAAGACCCCGGTGTTTTCGGCTCGTTGCCGCTCATCTTCGCTGGCTCCGTTGCGTTTGAGCCGAAGCTCGAACAGCCACTTGATCAGGCCCCCGACAAAAATCGCCGCAGTTGATTGGAAGGGCAGGTACATGCCGACCGCTATGAGCATCGGCGCCGGCGCTCTGATCAGGATGAGACCCAGGGCCAAGAACATGCCGGCGATCACCAGCGGCCACGCCATCTCTCCCGCGACGATCCCGTTGGCCATGAGCGCCATGAGCCCGGCCTGGGGCGCCGGCAACTCGGCTGAGCCGATCGTGTAAACCCGGTCCAGCGCCATCAGCGGCAGCGCAAGTATGAAGGCAGCGAAGATCACCCCAATGATCTCACCCACCTGCATGCGCCACGGCGTGCCACCCAGAATGTGCCCCACTTTCAGGTCCTGCATCATGTCGCCCGCGATCCCGGCCGCGGTGCATACCACCCCCGCGACTCCGAGCACGCCTGCGACCCCTCGGACGTCGGTAACGCCAAGGGACACCATCAGGATCGCGGCAATGATCAAGGCACTCAGTGTGAGACCCGATATGGGATTGTTTGAACTCCCAATCAGGGCGACCAGGTATCCCGCAACGGCCGCAAAGAGAAACCCGAGAATGACCATGACGACCGTGAGAACGAGCGCGCCGCCCAGCTGCCGGGCAAAGCCGAGGTACAGAAAGAAGGTTGCGACGGCGCCGACGCCGACCGCGGCAAACACCTTCCTGAGGTCAAGATCGATCTCGGTTCGTTCGGAGCTGCTTCCCGCTCCCGCGGTGCCTATGTGGCGCATTGCCTTGCCGATCCCGGCGATCAGTGAGGCCCGTAGATTGTACAGTGTGTAGAACGCAGCAACGATCATGGTGCCGACCGCCAGAGGTCTGATCTGCTTGGACCATACCTCAACGGCGAGATCGGACAGTGTCTGGTCCGCACTCAACGAGCCGACTATCGAGGGATTGAGAAACAGGGCGAGGGGAACGAGCAGCAGCCAACCCATCACGGCTCCCGCAAACAGCACCGCCGAGATTCGCGTCCCCACGATGAATCCCACCCCCATCAGCATCGGAGACGCGTTGGGCGTAGTGAGCAGCATGCCGCCCGCGTACTCCACGCGGGACTGGAAGACGTCGATCGTCGATCGTCCGAATTCGACGAACTTGCTCGTGCTCTCCTGCACGAAATGGATGCCATTGCCGTTCTTCACCAGCTCCCACAGCCCCGCCAGCCCCATCGCGCCGAACAAGTAGGACGCACCGGACTGGCCGCCTTGCCCCGCCTTCACGATCTCGGCAGCGGCAACGCTCTCTGGAAACGGTAACTCGGCCTCGACGACCAGCGTGCGCCGCAGCACGATCACGAACAGCACTCCCAGCACGCCACCAATCAGCATTATCGCGGTGCTCTCGAGGTAACGGAGCTCACTCCACGCTCCGCTGATCACGAATGCCGGAATCGTGAAGATCGCGCCGGCCACGAGAGCCTCTCCCACCGATGCTGTGGTTCGGGCGACGTTCTCCTCCAGCACGGTCCCCTTGAACCCCCTGAGCACCGCCATTGCCACGACTGCCGCGGGAAACGTGGCCGCCACCGTAAGGCCGGCCTTCATGCCCACGTACGCGTTGGCTGCACCCAGCGCTACCGCCATGATCGCGCCCAACAGGAGGGCCTTGAAGGTGAGCTCGGGCATGCTCTGCGAGGGCGACACGAATGGTGTGAACGGTTTCTTATCCATAGATGCGTCCAGAGACGTGGTTGGAAACTCGCGCAGTTTAGCGGCTTGGTGGAACAGCTGTCAAACGAGACGCAGAAGCCCTCGTGGTGTCGCGGCCGGGATGGTAGAATACCCCCCTCAGGAGGAGCACCCGAAAATGACGTTCGTTGAGACACTGGAACCGACCGCGCTCTGGCGGCACTTCGACAAGATCCTCGAGATCCCGCGCGGCTCGAAAGAAGAAGACCGGATGCGCCGGCACGTGATAACGATCGCCCAACGGAACGATCTCGCGTATCTAACCGACGACGCCGGAAACCTGGTCGTACGCAAGCCAGCCACACCGGGCTGCGAGGATGCCGCCGTCACGATTCTCCAAGGACACCTGGACATGGTGAACGAGAAGAACTCCGACGTGGAGCATGACTTCGCCAAAGACCCCATATCTCCTGTGCGCGCAGGCGACTACGTGACCGCCGACGGCACGACGCTCGGCTCGGACAACGGGGTCGGGGTAGCCGCGATGCTGGCGCTGATGGAGACTCAGGACCTCGTGCACGGCCCATTGGAACTGCTTTTCACGGTCGATGAAGAGACGGGCCTCACGGGGGCCTCACGGCTGGACCCGAGCATGCTCCAGGGCCGCCGCCTGATAAACCTCGATTCGGAGGAGGAGGGCGCGGTCTACGTGGGCTGCGCGGGAGGCGCTGACAGCAACCTCATGCTCGCGCTTGCGACCGTAGAGCCGGCGACGGGGTCGGTGTTACTCAACCTCCATTTGCACGGTCTGAAAGGCGGCCATTCCGGGGTAGATATCCACCTGCAGCGCGGTAATGCGATCAAGCTGCTCGCCAGAGCGTTATACGCCGCCTCGTTCGGCACACCCTTCCGGCTCACCGCCTTCGCCGGAGGGAACAAACACAACGCGATTCCCCGTGAGGCAACCGCCACCGTCTCCCTCGATGCTCAGCACCGCGAGAGGTTCACGTCGGTCGTGGAAAGGGAGATGGCCGCCGCCACGGAGGAGCTTCGCTCCACCGACCCGGGGATCAAGCTAGACCTGTCCGAGGGGGTCGCGCCCGACGGAGTCTGGGACGAAAGCACCGGTCTCAGAGTGCTGCGACTGCTCTCCGGCCTGCCACACGGAGTTCTTGCGATGAACCTGGACATCCCCGAGCTGGTCGAGACGAGCACGAATCTCGCGACCGTGGTCGAGCAAGAAGGCTCGCTCGTCATCGGCCTCTCCAGCCGCTCATCGGTAGACTCGGCTCTGGAGGCCGTGTGCAGGCAGATCCAGGCGATCGGAGAACTGGCAGGTGCCACCGTCGAGCGGGGGAACGCCTATCCCGGATGGCGACCCAACCTGGAGTCTCCCCTGCTCGACGTGGTGAAGCGGGTGCACGCCGCCACCCTGGGACGAGAGCCGGAGATCAAGGCCATCCACGCCGGGCTCGAGTGCGGGATCATCGGCGAAAAGGTCGCAGGCATGGACATGATCTCGTTCGGACCCCAGATCGAATTCCCGCACTCCCCCGACGAACGAGTGAAGATCGACTCCGTGGCACGCTTCTACGACCTTCTCACCGCGACCCTTGAGGCCCTCGCGAGAAGCGACTGAGCATCAGCACCGAGCCGTAGTGGCATCGGTGCCAAACACTTGAAGAACCGTTGAGCAAACCCGACTATTGTGATGGCCATGAAGGCATCGTCCCGGGAGTTCCTCAGACGACTTCTCGATTCACCCGGACCCTCGGGTTTCGAGACGGCTCCGGCCCGCGTGTGGCGGGAGGAAGCCGAGTCGATAGCCGACACCGTCCGAACAGACATCTCGGGCAACTGCATCGCGACGATCAATCCCGACGCCGCGCCCCGCATAATGCTCGCCGGCCACATCGACGAGATCGGGCTGATGATCGTACACGTAGATGACGACGGCTTTCTCTACTTCTCGACGATCGGGGGATGGGACAGTCAGGTGCTCGTGGGCCAGCGCGTCGAGATCATCGGCGGGGGCGGAACGGTGCAGGGCGTGATCGGGAAGAAGGCGGTTCACCTCATGGGGACCGAAGAGCAAGACAAGGTGTCCAAGGTAACCGACTTGTGGATCGATATCGGAGCGAAGAACAAGAAGGACGCGCTCAGACGGGTGAGTGTCGGGGACCCGGCTGTCCTCGTCGGCCAGGCGGTCGAGTTGCCCAACGGCAGGATGGTGTCACGGAGCATCGACAACCGCATAGGGGCCTTCGTGATCCTCGAGGCCCTGCGTCTCCTCAGGCGTCCCAGGCCCAAGGTCGCAGTCCATGCGGTCGCGACGGTCAGAGAGGAGATCGCCTGGACGGGCGGAGGTGCGCGGACGAGCGCGACCGGCCTGAACCCCAACGTGGCGGTCGTCGTGGACGTGACGCACGCCACGGACCATCCTGCGGTGGAGAAGAAGGAACACGGTGACGTGAAGTTGGGCGGAGGACCGGTCCTGAGCCGCGGGTCCTCCATAAACCCGAAGGTTTTCGAGGCGCTAGTGGATACCGCCCAAAAGGAGCGGATCCCGTTCGCGCTCTCGGCCGCCCCCAGGGATACCGGCACCGACGCCGACGCCATTCACTCGTCACTGCAGGGAATCCCAACCGGGCTCATCTCCATACCCAACCGCTACATGCACACGCCGAACGAGATGGTGGATACGCGCGATCTCGAGCGGGCCGCGAAGCTCCTCGCATCATTCGCACGGCGGGTCACGGCGCGTACCGACTTCACTCCTCGATAGCCGGACCGCCAGGCTGACGCAGCTCCTTGAGAGCGCGGCGCGCCGCCGACCGCACCTCGCGGTTGGATTCCTGCTCGAGCCACTCGAGGGCTCCCATCGCAACCGGACCGCCGATCCGCTCCAGGCCCTCGATCGCCGCGATCCTGGGCTCGGGTCGCTTTCTGCCCAGGAAGCGCCCTCCCGGCTGCGCAGCCTGGATCAATAGCTGAAGTGCCTCGGGCGTCCCGATTCTGCCAAGTGCATGGTAGTAGGCGCACTTGAGCCCGATGTCCTTCTCCGACTGAGCCGCGGCGCCCAGCGGCTGAGCCAGGTGCTCGGCCGCCGCGTGGGCTGCCCGTGCAACGGCCAGCCGTTCATCTCTCCCCAGTCCCTTCAGCACGCGAACGACGAAGTCCACGGCTTCGGGGCCGTCGATTCGCGCGAGCGCCCCCGCGGCTGCCCGCCGGACGCCTGACTCCGGCCGCTCCAGCAGCGCCCCCAGCCGATCGAGCGCCTCTGGGAGGCGCAGCTCACCGACGAGCTCGGCGATGTTTTCCACGACGGCGGGATCGTCGCCCTCCAGGAGTTCGAGGATCTGCTCCAGGCCACCGTCGGCGCGGCGTAAGGCTTCGAACCGCCCCAGCCGCTGGTCGATCGTCGTAGCCTCCAGCAGCCGAGTCACCAGCGCATCCCGGCCCTCCTCCGGCGTGCCAGATACCTCGGGCGCCACTTGCGCCGCCTCTGTTTCTTCAACAAGCCCGGCCGCCACGAACGCCTCGGTCACTCGCATCGGCTTCCCGGCAGCCGGCCTTTGTTCGGGCTCCACGCTGAGCACTGCGATGCTCTCCGGCGAGCCCACCATGAGAGGCCCAATGCCATCGGCCGGCTCTTGCGCCAGTGTTCTGAGCAACTTCAGCAGCTCCGCGGGGGACGCGTTCCTGGCAAACCGAATCTGCCTCACCCCTAGCTGCGCCAGGCGCTCGGCGAGCGAACTCACTCCCGGAAGGGTCGGCGGAATCACGACTCCTTCCACGACCAGGCGACCGCCCTCGACACGAAGCGCGGCGCCGCCCAGCTTGGTCAACGCGACCAGGGCACGCAGGGCAGTCTTCTGTTCGGGTATCGCATTCGGCTCAGTTCTGAACAGCTCGATCGCCCGAGCTAGCGTGACGGCGAAATGTTCGTAGTTGAGCATCTCTCGGGCGAAGATAGGGGAGGCCCGAAACCCCGGCAACGGCAGGGGTCACAGTGTTAAGTTGTGGGTCGCATACGGAGAGAGTACCCACCGCTAGGAAACACGCCCATGATGACCAAGCAGTGCACCACGCTGGTTCTCGCCCTCGGTATCGGAGTCGCCGGCTCGCCAGACGCAGTGGCTCAGAACGCGCCCGACTCGGCCGCCGTCGCGCGCGTGCTCGCGCACGTACGGTACCTGGCCGCAGATGCCCGGGAGGGCCGCGGTGTGGGGACGACCGGACTGGACTCCGCCGCGGCCTACGTGGCACGGCAGTTTGGCGTGATCGGCCTCACACCCGCCGGCTCGGAGGGCTTTTTCCAGCCGTTCGAGATCGATCCTTCGGCACCGGCGGTGGCCCACGCCGGCATCGGGCGGACAGCAGTCAAGAACGTCGTCGGCATGATTCCGGGCCGTGGGCCGCTGGCCAGCCAAGTGGTGGTGCTGGGCGCTCACTACGATCATCTGGGTTTGGGAGGGATGGGGAGCCTGGACCCGGACTCGATCGGGATCGTGCACAACGGCGCCGACGACAATGCGTCGGGGACGGCCGCTCTGCTCGAGGCGGCGCGGCGGCTCAGAGAGCTGTCGGCCCCTAGCTACCGCACACTGGTGTTCGTCGCGTTCACCGCAGAGGAGCTCGGCCTGATCGGCTCGGAGCATTATGTGCGGAACCCCGTATTCCCCACCGACTCCACCTACGCAATGATCAACTTCGACATGGTGGGGCGCCTGAGGCACGACACTCTCCTTGTCGTAGGCACTGGTTCGGCGGAGGAGTTGCCGGAGTTGCTCGAACAGGTCAATGCCCGTCACGGATTCGTGCTCAGGGAGTTGACAGACCCCTGGGGGCGGAGCGACCACTCGTCATTCTATGGGCAGAGGATTCCGGTCGTCCACTTGTTCACGAACACGCACGCCGACTACCATCGCTCGACAGACGACTGGCAGTACATTAGCGGTGGGGGCATCGTGCGCGTGGCTGCTTTCGCCACGGACCTCGCCTGGCTGCTCGTCACGCGGCAGCCGAAGCTCGCTTTCGTGGACGTCCCCCAGCCGCAGCCCGCTGCAGGAGGCGGCGGCTACGGCGCATATCTCGGAACCATACCGGACATGACGGAATCGCCCGGAGGTGTCCGTCTGACGGGGGTGCGCGCAGGCAGCCCCGCGGAACGGGCCGGTATACGGAGAGGCGACATCCTGATCCAGCTCGGCGATCACGAAGTGAAGGACCTCTACGACATGACCGACGCTCTCAGGGCGCACAAGCCGGGCGACGTAGTCACCGTCATCGTTCTGCGTGAGGGTGAGCACGTCGAGCTCACTGCGACCCTTGGTAAGCGCGGTGGGTGAGACGGCACTGGACGCCGACGCCGTGGTACGGGCTCTTCACGCGGCTTTCTGTCGGGGCGCATCCCGCAAGGACCTCCTCGAGCTCGCTGCCACGAAGATTCGAGCGGCGGGCGGGCCGTACACCGGTGTGTACGTCTATATGCTGCACGGCGACGTTCTGGAGCTGGAGGCGTTTGACGGGCGGCCGACGGACCACGTCCGCATCCCCGTCGGCACCGGTGTGTGCGGTCGCGCCGTCGCCGAACGCCGGGACTTGAACGTGCCCGACGTGTCGCGGGAGGAGAACTACCTCGCTTGCAGCTTGGAGACCCGCTCAGAGTTGGTGGTTCTCATACGCCGGCATGACGAGATTCTCGGTCAGATCGATATCGACAGCGATGTCCCCGAGGGTTTCCCTCCGCCGGAAGTGAAAGCCGTGAGGGA
>JBHIEQ010000070.1:0-9798 GCA_046760725.1 Gemmatimonadales bacterium | reverse complement strand
CGGCTGTCTGCGACGTCTTCGACCCGTACATCGCCGCGGCCAGAGCGAAGCTCGTGTCGAGCTCCAGGGCACGCTCGTACATACGCTCCGCGGCGCCATAATTCTCCGCACCCGCCGGCCTGTCGAGGAAGTCGTTCCCCTGCAGATAGAAGTCATACGCTTCGAGATTCTCGGTCGGCCTCGCATCAATCGCCTCCCGCTCGGGTTCGACCAGCGCCAGTCCCAGCGCGCTAACCACCTGCTCCGCTATGTTGGCCTGTACGGTGAAGACCTCTGTCATGTCCTCGTCATACACGTCGGCCCACAGTTGGCTGGCGTCCGCCGCCTGGATCAGTTGCGGTCGTACGCGGACGCGGCTCGGACCGGTGTCGCCCTTCTGCCAGGAGATCGTCCCGGTCAGCAGGTAGTCGACGTTGAGCTCGCTGCCAATTTGTTGGGGAGTCTTGTTCGTGCCCTTGTACTGCAGCGCGCTCTGGCGAGCCATTACTGACAGTCCGCCTACACCGGCCAACCGCGACGTGATCTCGTCGGTTATTCCGGCGGCGAAGTACTCGTCGTCGGCCAGACCGAGGTTCTCGAACGGCAGGACAGTGAGGCGCTTGCCGTCAGCCCCTCCTCTGCCTTGTATGAGTGAAGCGACAGCGATACCGACGCCTACGGCCACCGTCCCTATGGCGGCGTAGCCGAGCAGCCGCCGCAAGCGTGCGTCCCGGATTCCGGCCGTCGCCGCGGGCTCGGCCAGTCCCTCCATCGGCACGCTGCCCGACAGCCTTACACGCGCGGCCGCGAACCCCAACTCACCTCCGAACTCACTCGCCGTGGCGAAACGATCGGCGGGCGTCTTGGCCATCGCCCTCTGCACGGCGGTGGCAACTTGCACGGGGACACTCGGGCGCACCGCTCCTACCGACGGAGCGTCCAGCGTGAGGTGCTGATGGAGAATGCTCTCCACCGTGGGGCCGCCGAAGGGCGGCTGGCCCGCTAGCATCTCGTACACCATGCACCCCAGGGAGTACAGGTCGCTGCGTCCGTCGAGTCGGCCCGCACCGGCGGCCTGTTCCGGGCTCATGTAGGTGGGCGTGCCGAGCGACATGCCCGTCTCGGTGAGATGCTCGCCCCCCGCGGCTGCGATGGCGCGGGCGATCCCGAAGTCCGCTATGACCGCATGACCGCCGGAGAGCAGCACGTTCTCGGGCTTGATGTCGCGATGGATGATTCCAAGGCTGTGCGCGTAGCTGAGTCCGTCAGCTACCTCGCGCGCGATCTGGAGCGCATCCTCGAGGGGAAGCTGTCGCTCCCGTCGCAGGCGATCGCGCAGCGACTCGCCCTCGACATACGGCATTACGTAGAACAGCAAGCCCCCCGCTTCGCCGGAATCGTACAGCGGCAGGATATGCGGATGATTGAGGCCGGCTGCGATCTCGATCTCCCGCAGGAACCGGTCGGCACCAATCGACGCGGCGAGCTCGGGCTTGAGCGCCTTGATCGCCACCTTGCGCCGGTGCTTCACGTCCTCGGCGAGGTACACGACGGCCATGCCGCCGCTGCCGACTTCCCGCTCGATCAGGTAGCGGTTGACAAGCGCCCGTTTGACGTTTTCGAGTAGCTCGGACAATAGGCCTTCTTTGGCCTGGCGTCAGGAACAATACGGCCGGGCGATTCATCGAGCCAGTGCGGGGTCGGGCGCGGCGAGGGAGTCGAGGAGCGGCTCCTCGCTGTCACTGCGGGGACCGGAACTCGTCGAGGAATGTCACGAACCTGTCGATGTCCGCCACGTTGCTCGCCACCCCCAGCGACGCTCGCACGGCGCCCACCGGCTGACCACCCAGGCACTCCGAGTACCTCCGCGGACTGAACTCACCGGGGGCGAACGACTCCAAACATCGCCGGGCTTCACCGCCATCGATTCCGAACGCGACTTCCGAAGCCCCCGGATTGCAGAAGCAGCCACCCCTGACAGAGATGCCGGCTTGGCTCGCCGCAGTCTCCACTGCCCCGAAGGGCACCACATTCCCGCGGGGATCGACCACGTTGAAGGGAATCGTCCCGCCTCTCGCGTCGGACGTGAGCGGACCGTATACGCGGATCTTGCGGCGACCGTTCGAGTGGGAGAGGCTCTGTAAGGCCTCGAGCAGCAGTGCCGTCAGGCTCGACACGTGTTCGTGAATCCGCTCCACGCCCACGCCCTTGAGGAATTCCAGGCCGAGCGGCACGGCGGAAATGTCGAGGAAACTCGGCGTGCCGTCCTCGAATCCCCGGGGACCCTTGAACAACTGATGTATCCCGCTCTGCACCGATACGTACTCCACGGTACCGCCCGCGAACCACGGACGACCGAGCCGTTCGAACGCCGCCCTCCGCGCGATCAGTGCGCCCACACCTGTGGGGAATCCGAACATCTTGTAGAACGAGACGCACACGAACTCGGGACAAACGTCCCGCAAGCTCAGGCAATTGGTCGCCACGAACGCGGCCGCATCCAACATGACATCGTAGCCACGCTCGTGTGCGAGGTCGATCAACGATGCCGGATGCTGCACTCCAGAGAAGTTCGACTGCGACGGGAACACGAACAGGCTGGGCACGCCATGTGCCGGCCGTACCAGATCTTGCACGTCATCTACCAGTCGCAGGTCCTCCCGTAACGGCAGGTAGTCGATGACCGCGTTGCGGGCCCTGGCGTACTCTCGGATCCCGTTGACCGAATTGTGATTGTCGGCCGTCAAGACGAAGCGTGCGCCGTCTCCGAACGGATAGGATTCGCCCACGAGCTTGAGAGCGTGACTGGCGTTGTGCGTGAAGCAGACAAGGTACTCACCGGGGTCGGCGTCGAAGAATGCCAGCACTGCACGGCGCGCCTCTTCAACGACCGCGTTCGAGTGCGCTGCGGCGGGGTTCTCGGAGTGTGGGTTGCCCAGCACGACCCCCTGGAGGAACTCCGCGTGGTTTGTTACCTGCGATCGCGCGTAGAGGCCGCTCCCGGTGTAGTCGAGGTACACGTGAGCCTGCTCGTCCAGGCGGCCGAACTCCTTGGCCCGCAACCTCTCGAAGGTCTCCGCGTACGTGTCGGTCAGCACCTGGGTCATGATGTGGTACTCTACATTGCGGTATCCGGGGGCCGCAACCATGGGTCTCGCCCTCGGCACCGGGCTCGCCATAGATTGCGATCGCCGGCGTGAGGGAGGAGCTGCGCCGCCAGAGGAGACCGAGCCACATGATACCACCCGGACCGCCATCCACCGAATACCTGGAGCCCACCGCCTTTATCGACAGCGATCACCCCGAGGTTCGTGACTTTGCGCGCGCTGCCACCGCAGACGAATCCGGCGACATCGACAGAGCCGTGGCGCTGTATTACGCGGTACGCGACGGTATCCGCTACGACCCGTACAGGATCGACCTCTCGCCTAACGCCATGACCGCCAGCGCCGTGCTGCGCCGCGGGTACGGATTCTGTGTTCCCAAGGCGATCCTTTTGGCGGCCGGCGCCCGCGCGCTCGGGATCCCGAGCAGGCTCGGCTTCGCAGACGTCAAGAATCACCTCGTTACGACCAAGCTCCGGGCGGCGATGCAGACCGACCTGTTCGCCTACCACGGCTACGCCGAGCTATTCCTCGAGGGACGCTGGGTCAAGGCGACGCCAGCATTCAACGCCTCGCTATGCGAGCGGTTCGGCGTCGAACCGCTCGACTTCGACGGCCGACACGACTCCATGCTCCAGCAGTTCGACCGCCGGGGGAATCGCTACATCCAGTACGTGCGTGACCACGGCCAGTTCGCCGACCTGCCGCTCGAGCGCATTCGAGCGGCGTTTCACGAACACTACCCCGCTCTCATGACGGCGCGCGGATACAGCCTTTCTGGATCGTTCGAGGAAGACGGAGGAGCACACCCGTGAGACGGTTGCTGTCGGGCAACGAGGCCATCGCCCGCGGAGCCTGGGAGGCCGGGGCGAGGTTCGCAGCGGGATATCCCGGTACTCCGAGTACCGAGGTGCTGGAGGCCGTCGCCACCTACCCGGAAGTCGAAGCCCACTGGTCCACCAACGAGAAGGTGGCATTCGACGAGGGCGTGGGCGCGGCGCTGGCGGGCAGCCGTACCCTCGTGACCATGAAGCACGTGGGGCTCAACGTGGCCGCCGATCCCTTCATGGTGTTCCCCTACGCGGGCACCAACGCGGGCTTCGTAGTGCTCGTGGCCGACGACCCCGGCATGTACTCGTCCCAGAACGAGCAGGACTCCCGATACCTCGCGAAGGTCGCGAAGGTGCCGGTTCTCGAACCGGCGGACGCCGCCGAGGCGCTGCAGATGATCAAGTGGGCCTTCGAGCTGAGTGAGCGGTTCGCGACACCGGTAATGTTCCGCACCACTACGCGGCTCGCGCACACACGCAGCACGGTCGTGACCGGAGAGCGACAAGAAGTCACGCGCCCACCGTTCTCGCGCCAAGTGAGTCAGTACGCGATCCCCGTCTATGCCCGCTTCAGACGGCCCGAACTGGAAGCCAAGCTCGGCTCGCTACGGGAGTTCGCGGAAACGTTCGCGGGGAACGTAGTGGAAGAAGGGGATCCCACGCTGGGAGTGGTGAGCCACGGAATCCCCTACCAGTACGTCAAGGAAGTCGCTCCCGAGGCCACGGTTTTCAAACTCGGGATGGTGTATCCCCTCCCCAAGGAACGACTGAGGAAATTCTGCGAGCGCTTCGATAAGGTGTACGTGGTGGAGGAGAGCGAGGGGTTCATTCAGCAGGAGATGGCCAGCCTGGGAATCCACAACCTGATCGGCAAGGAGAAATTCACCAACATCGGCGAGCTGTCGGCCGACCTGGTCGGTCAAGGACTCAAGAGATCTGCCATACCGCGGGACTTCGCAGAGGAGATCACCATCTTGCCGCGCCCACCCGTGCTGTGCGCGGGATGCCCGCACCGCGGAGTGTTCAACACGTTAAAGAAGCTCGACGTGCTGGTGACCGGAGACATCGGCTGCTACACGCTGGGGTGCCTTCCTCCGTTCGACGCCATGCACACGACGTTCTGCATGGGAGCGAGCATCGGCAACGCTACGGGCTTCATTCAAGGCGGAGAGAAGCAAGTCGTGGCCGTGATAGGCGACTCGACGTTCCTCCACAGCGGCCTGCCGAGCCTCATGAGCGCGGTTTACAACCGGGTGCCCACGACGACGATCCTGCTGGACAATGGAACGACGGGCATGACCGGCCATCAGGAACATCCCGGGACGGGACACACGCTCAAGGGAGAAGCGGCTCCGACCGTGGACTACGAGTCGCTCATTCGGTCGCTCGGCGTCGAGAGCGTTGACCTGGTGGATCCATGGGATCTCGAGGCCACGGAAAGAGCGATCGGACGGGCCCTGTCTTATCACGGCCCCGCGGTGGTAATCGCCCGCCGGAAGTGCACTCTCCTCCCGGAGGAGAGAGCCAAGGACCACGCCGCATATCGCGTGGATCCCGACGAATGCGTCATGTGTGAGGAGTGTTTCGAGACGGGGTGCCCTGCCCTGGTACGCGAAGAAGATTATCCCTTCATCCGCGAGTGGGAGTGCGTAGGCTGCGCCATGTGCGCCCAGATCTGTCCCGCGGACGCGATCGGCGTAGTGGCTGAGGAGGCGGCATGACCGTCACCAGTGTGCTGATGGCCGGAGTCGGCGGACAGGGAGCGATCCTGGCTGGCGAACTCCTGGCGCTCGCCGCCGTGGAAGCGGGACACGACGTGAAGCAGGGCGAGTTCCACGGGGTGGCGCAGCGGGGTGGAGCGGTGTTCAGCCACGTGCGCTTCGGCGACCGTGTGTACTCGCCGATGGCCCCTCGCGGCACGGTGGATTTCCTGCTCGCGCTGGAGAAACTCGAGGCGCTGCGTTACGCCCACTTCGTGAAGCCGGGCGGGACGATCATAGTGAACGACCATAAGATCGAGCCCACGCGGGTCCGCGATGCCCGGCCCTACCCCCACGATGCTATCGACTTCCTCAAATGGAAGGACTTCCACGTCCTGGCGCTCGAGGCGACCAGAACGGCGATCGAACTCGGCAACCACCGAGCAGCGAACGTCGTTCTGCTGGGTGCACTGGCCACCCTGCTAGATATCCCGACCGAGGTGTGGCGCAAGACGCTCGAGACGCGGATCCCCGAAAGACTGCTTGCGCTTAACATGGCCGCGTTTGACGCAGGGGCAGCCGCTCTCTGCTAGCGCGGGCAGCGGAGCCGCCGCCTCACAACGGCAGCAACCGGGAGCGAGTCCCTCCGCGACTCACACCCCGCGTGTCGTTAGTCTGGTCTCTGCTCCCTAGACTTTCATCGTCCTCGCGTACTCCGCGCCGACGCGTCCCTCGCGGCAGGCGGCAGACGTCATGAAGTCCGCGGAGTGACCGGCCTGAACTCGCAAGGCTTCGTCGAGTGACCCATGGCAGGCGGCCTCGATGCAGGCCGCGATGGCCCTCCTCGCAGCTTCGGTCGCCGGCGAATCTGCGGGCGCGAGTCCCGCGATCTCCTTCGGGACAGCGTCCAGGGCTCCGTGCTCCAGAGGCCTCCGCTTGATGCCGTGATCGCCGTCCGTCGCTATGAGCCAGACGGTCTTTAGCGCCTCGTTCACGGGACCCGCGAAATCCACGAGCCACCCCACGGACTCGGTTGCCTCGACCGGCTGCCCCGACAGCAACATCGCCCCGAGCCGCGGCCAATCCTCGGGCCGCGCTCGGCGGAACGGCCAATGGCAGCCCTCCATCCCCGGTACCACGGGGAGCGTCACCTCGGGCATCCCGAGTTGCGACCCCTCCACGGCCACGAGGTAGTGGCAATGCGTAAGGAGCTCCAACATGCCACCCAGGCAGCGCTTGCCGCTGACGAAGCCCACCGACGTCTTGAACTCGTCGTTCAATCGTCGCGCGGTGCGGGACCACGACTCGGAGATTCTGGAGCCGGCGTCGCTATGCTCCAGGGCCGGGAAGAACTCGTTGACGTCGGCTCCCACCATCTGAGTGGACAGGTGGAAGTCTCCGGTAACGATCACTCGCTCGATCGCCGCCTGTTTGAGCCAATCGAGCGCCCGATTGAGCTCCTTGTCCACGTCGCCGTTGTAGCTCTCGCGGCTCAATGTGACGACGCCCACTTGGCCGTCGTGCTCCGCGTTCACGTAGAGCTGCTGCCAGCCAGGCTCCTCCATTTGTGCGAGGACGTCGGGGTACCAGGCGGCCTGCGCCGCCCGGGGGTGCAGTGCGTGATACCGCTCGACCACGCGCGCCACCCTGTCGGGCCCCGCCTCGCGCATCACCGCCAGCACACCTCTCCGAAACTGGGCGCACAGCTCTCCGATCGCGTTCATGAGCGACAGGTGCGCCCGCTCTTCACGCACCATCAGGCTCGTCATCTGGAACACGGGCCCTAGAATCCACGCCTCGAAGTCCTCTCGTTGGTCGGCGCCCAGCTCCCAATCAACGACCGGTCGGAAGTGGTTGGGTGGATACCAGCTCTGGCCCGTCTCCTTGCGCTCCTCAAGCTCCGGCGTCGGTCGGAACAGCTCTCCATACTGCTCGCTCAGGTGGTGGAGACACGACCACGTGAGGAAGTTCGCTCCCTTGGCCCCGATGGCGTCGTGCGCGCGGAAGGGATTGGGGCCCAACTCCTTCCTCACGTACTTGTCGATCTTCCAGAAAGGCATGTTGCTGGTCCCGTGGTATCGCAGCGCAGCGAGCGTGAGCCCACAGAACAGCACATCCAGCACGAACGACCAGCGATCCGCCACAGGTATTGGAATGAGTCCCAGCGCCCAGAAGAGCTTCGTGATTGCCGAGGGCTCGGGCTCGACTATTTCCCACACCTTGTTGATCTCGTGCGGGAAGGCGGGGTGCGCAATGCCGACCCCCAGCTCCGAGCTGGGAAAACCGGACGTGACCGAGCGAATCTCGATCTCGGGGAATGCTTCCCTGAAGATCCGGTAATGAGCCTTCTTGATCCCCAGAATCTCGGGGATCGCCTCGAGCAGAAATCGGGGTCGCAACTTCCCGAGTTCCCGCGGCAAGTGCGAGCCGTCGTAGGTGAACCGCGTGATGTTCGCCATGATTCGGTCGGCGCCCTCGCGACCGAACGCCCGGACCAGTCCCTGGTAGTGTCTCCCGATGCCGTCGGGTGCGCTGGGGAAGTCGAGCGCGACGATTGGTACACCGAAGGGCTCGAGCCTGGATCCCAGCTGCATCGTCTTGCCGGCGCCAACGATACCGTTGGCCCCAGATATCACCATCGAGCCGCGGCTGGACGAGTCACCGAATACCTCGTCCACCAGGCCTGGGGGCGTGACGGGCAGGCCCCCGCGCCGAAACATGTCGAGCACGCTACCCAAGCCAATCGTCTGGAGAGTCGTCTCTCGCATCGCTTCAGTCATCTTCCCCACCCCCCTCAGGACACCTTGAAGAGTCCGGCGATGCCGACATCGCCCGCGGCGCAGCCGAACACGAGCACGTATCCGCCGCCCAGCGTGACGGCTTCCTCCAGCGCCTCGATCAGCACTCTCGTGAGCGTCGGACCCTGGGGGTGGCCCCACACCAAGGGGCTCCCGGTCTTGTTCATGCACGACCAGTCGTACTCCATCACCTTGGCGAAGATGACGTCGTTCACGGCGAACGGATTGTGGTTCTTGACCACCGTCATGTCTTGCATCGTGAAACCGGTCTTCCGGAGCAGCTTTTGCACCGCGAAGACCGGCGCCTCGGGCATGAGGCTGGGGTGCGTTCTCACCTCCGACTTGGCAACGAACCTGATGTCGATCGCGGGATCGTGGCTCAGCTCCGCCGCCTTCTCTGGGGTGGTGACCAGCAGCGTCGCCATGCCGTCCGACGCGTGGGTCTGGGTACCCGACGTTACGCACGTGTCTAGCTCGCGCATAGCCCTGAGCGCACTCAGTGTGGGCCTCCGCACGCCCAGGTCGTCGTCCACCCGCCCCAGTCGTTTCCCTTGCACGTTCAGGACATCGAGCGGGACCAGCGCCCGGTCCAGCGCTCCCGACTCCTTCGCCTCGAAGTACTGCTGGTGCCTGAGGTATGCCACCTCGTCCACCTCCGCCCGGTCAGTCTTGTACTTGCGGGCGGTCTGACCGGCCGCGGCGACCATCGCTCTGCCCGTCGCCGGATCGAAGCCGAAGTTGTCCCACACATCACTGATGGGGACCGTGCGCTGGTAGGCACGCCGCTCGGGGAAGACGCCCACGGGCGAATCGCTCGTGCGGTCGAAGGTGAGCACGCCCACCACGTCGAACGATCCGGAACTCACCTCCTGCCCCGCCAGCATCACGGCCTGTAGGCCCGTGGCGCAGGCCTGCTCCACGTGGTAGCCCGGGATGCGGTGTCCCATGCAGCTCGCGACGACGGGCGCGTTCCAGAACTTCCAGTGCCAGGGAACAGTCGATCCTATGACCAGGTACTCGAGCTCCTTCTTCGGGACCTTCCTGAGCCCCAGGATTCGGCCCATGGCTTCGCCGGCAAACTGTCCGATGTTCACTTCGGCTAGTGCCGACGTCTGCCAGGCGGGGAAATAGCTGCTGCCCCAGGTGCCGTAGGGGATGCGGGCGCGGGGCAGCGTGTCGGGTTGTGCGCTCATTGTCTCGGATCTATGAAGGTTCAGCGGCTAGGGAACCGCGCGATGCACCGGGTCAACGGACTAAAGTTAGTCGGTGGGCGGAGATTGGGGGTGGCTCGTTAAGGAACGGCCCTCCTGAGGTGCCCCACTTCGATCCCCACCGTTAGTACGAGTCGCATCCAGCGGGGCCCCGCACGGGTCACGATCTCGGAGCC
>JBHIEQ010000069.1:0-9819 GCA_046760725.1 Gemmatimonadales bacterium | reverse complement strand
CAACAGGGCCCCCAGCATCGCCACCACCCCATCGAGCCAGCTGTACCCTCGCGTCGCGGGCACGGATCGTTCGAACGCCTGCTGGAGGGTGTCAAGCGCGGGCGCCGACACGTCGAGGTCCGTCCCGATGACGTCCCCCGCACCCGGGACGAACCGGATGAGCGCCGCGATGCCCAGGCCGACCGCGGCGTAGAAGCCTACCAGCCGCAGCAGCAGCCCACCGATCAATTGTCGCCTGGCGTCGGACACTGCCGCCTCTCTTTCCCGCTCAGGAACCGCCGCGATAAAGGATCCGATAGATCCGCCCGCCGCTGTCGTCACTCACGTACAGCGAGCCGTCCGGCCCCACCGCGACTCCCACCGGCCGATGCGCCGCGCCACGCGGGCTCTTGTCGGCTCCCGCGAACCCGTCGGCGAAAACCTCCCACTCCCCCGTGGGCTCGTCACCCTCGAACGGAGCGAAAACAACGTTGTAGCCGCCCTGAGGAAGGGGCGCCCGGTTCCACGAACCGTGAAACGCGATGAACGCTCCCCCGCGATACCGCGCCGGAAACTGCTCACCCGCATAGAAGAGCAACCCGTCGGGCGCCCAGTGCGCCGGGAAACCGATCAGGGGATCCTTCATCTCCGTGCACGTGCCGCGACTACGGCCGTCGCCGCTGTATTCCGGCGCCTGGACCTTGAGCCCCAGCTCGGGATCGTAGTAGCAGTAAGGCCACCCGTAGTCGTCACCCTCCTCGATCCGCACGAACTCCTCCGCCGGTTTCTCCGCACCCTGCTCC
Source organism: Gemmatimonadales bacterium (assembly GCA_046760725.1). GTDB lineage: Bacteria > Gemmatimonadota > Gemmatimonadetes > Gemmatimonadales > GWC2-71-9 > JBHIEQ01. The sequence goes on along the minus strand of JBHIEQ010000069.1, from coordinate 9,037 downwards.
ACGGTGAAGAGATCGGGCCAGTTTTGCGAGAGCTGATCGCGGCCGTGCACTACACCGTAGAGCTTCCCGTCCTGGGGGCGAACCGCGAGCGCCACGGTGTTGCGTAGTCCGGTGGCGAACCGGACGCCGTCCGCCTGGCGCTGCCGTAGCCGGTCCGAGTGGAAGCGCCAAATCCCGGCGCGTGTCTCGAGTTCCTCGCACGGCTCCTTTCCGGGAGCCCCGGCCGTGCGATCCTGGGCCTGACAGGCGTTGGACGGCGATCCCACGTTCACGTACAATGCTCCGTCGCTGCCAATGGCGATGCTCTTCGCCCGGTGGCTTCTGGTTGCTGGGAGATTGCGCACGATCGTCTCGGCCTCTCCGCCGGGCTCGACCGCCCCCTCGGACCAGGGAAAACGCACGACGCTGCTGTTAGTGGAGTAGTAGAGATAGCCGTCGAAAAACTCCACGTCATCGCCGGGACCGCCCGCGAAGCGCCGCACCAAGTCGGCTGCACCGTCGCCGTCGGTGTCGCGCAACACCGCCACCCCACCTCCCTCGCCACCGCCACGCCCCATGCCGAGCGCCACGAACACGTCCCCGTTTCCGGCGACGGTCAAGTGTCTCGCGATTCCGATTCCATCGGCTACGACAAGGGCGCAGAACCCTTCGGGGAGCGTCAGCCCGGCACTGTCGGGCGCGCACTCCGCGGTGCCCTGTGCCGCGGCCCGATCCGCGGGAATCCACAGACTCAGGGCCAGCGTAACCAAAGCCAATCGAGCGGTCAAAGGCATCGGGTTCTCCTCGGTAGAAATGCCGGCATATCGATCATTCAATCGCCGCGCGTAGCCGTGCGGGATAGTCGGTAATCACGCCCGAGACACCCAGAGCCCGCAAGCGTCGCGCCACCTCCACATCGTTCACCGTCCAGACGTGAATCGGAGTCCTCCTCTGCCCCGCAGCCCACGCGAACCGCCGATCAACGACGTGCAGTCGCCCGTGATACTCCGGGACCGTGAACGCGCGATAGCCGCCCCGCCCGACCGTCAGTCCCACACGAGACCAAAACCAGAACCGCGCCGTCTCCCCCCTCGATGCAGCGCGCACGAACGGCCCGTCGGCGAAGGGCCTCAAGGCCGCCCGCTCGAACGATCCCACCAGCACCCGCGCAGCCGCGCCGTGCCGGCCCAACAGCTGGGCGACGGGCTCGGCCGCCTCCACGGCTTTCACCTCCAGCACAAGCGGCGTCGAGGAATAGCGCTCCAGCACCTCCTCGAGCGTCGGAATCCGCTCGCCCCGCCCAGCGTCCAGCAACCTGAGCTCCGCCAGCAACAGGTCGTGCACCGCACCCCGGCCGCTCGTAGTGCGGTCCACCGTGGAGTCGTGAATCACCACTGGTACGCCGTCGCGACTCAGCCGAACATCCAACTCCAGAGCGTCGGCACCCTCCTCCAGCGCCCGATCGAACGCGGCAAGCGTGTTCTCCGGAAGCTCCCCCGAGGCACCTCTGTGACCGATCAGCGGCCGGGCGTCTGGATCGAGGAGAATCAACTACAATGCACGTCGAACGCCGCCTTCAGCTGGGCGGCGATCTCGTCCGCCTCCCGGTACTCGATGTCCTTACGCTCCATCATGTGCACGAGCTGCCCGTCCTTGAACAGCGCGATCGCGGGCGACGACGGCGGATATCCGTCGAAGTAGCTGCGCGCTCGTTCCGTGGCCTCCGTCTCCATACCCGCGAACACCGTGACCAGCCGGTCGGGAAGTACGGAATGGCTCACGGCGCGAATCACACCGGGACGCGCCCTCCCCGCGGAGCACCCGCACACTGAGTTCACCACCACCAGCAACGTGCCCTGCCTCTGAGCCATGACGCGGTCCACGTCATCGGGAGTGCGCAGCTCTTCGAATCCTACGCGTGTGAGGTCCTCCCGCATCGGCTGCACGAGTAACGGGCTGTAACGCATGTTTCTACCTCCTCGTGGGTGTCCGGGCGCCGTCACTGCCCCCACACCTCCGCCTTCCCCGCGAGATCGTACCCGCCGAACAGCTCGGGGTGGAGTAAGGCTCCCAGGATCTCTACCCCTGTCACCACCCTGGGACCCGATCTGTTGAAATAGTCTGACCCGTTCAGCACGAAGGCCTGTCCGGCGTCAACCGCCCTACGCGCCACGCGGCACAGCCTCTCGCGGTGCGCCGCGGCGTCCTGCCGCCCACGCTCCAGCCTGTAGCCGCAAGGCATGACGAGAAGCACATCGGGATCCAGTCCCTCCAGCTCGTCCCACGTCACCTGCCTCGACGGCAAGCCGGCATCACCAATCAGCAGCTCACCGCCGGCCAGTTCGACCATCTCGGGCGTCCAGTGGCCGGGCACAAACACCGGCTCCAGCCATTCGATCGCGAGGACCCTCCGCCGCGGCCGGCCCTTGACCCGGCCAGCGACCTGGTCCAACCGCCGCCTCAGCCCCGCTACGTACGCTTCCGCCCGGGACAACACTCCCGCCGCACTACCCACCGACCGAATGCCATCCAGGATCTCCTCGATCGTGTGCGCGTCTAATGACAACACTCTGGGCTCACCATCTAGGAGAGCCACCACGCCGCCCGCAGTCGCCGCGGGCACCGCGCACACTTCGCACAACCCCTGGGCGAGGATGAGGTCGGGCCTCACCTCCCGGAGCTTCTCGACATCCAGCTCGTACACGCCACCGTGAAGCGACACGGCGTCCCGCACAGCTCGATCGATCTCCCCGCTTCCGAGACCGGCCGCTTCGAAGAGCGGCCGGCTCACCCGGGGCTTCGAGAGGGCCTCGGGAGGATGGTCGCACTCGTGCGAGATGGCGACCAACTGGTCTCCGAGTCCTAGTTCGCACACGCTCTCGGTAGCGCTCGCCAGCAGCGACGCGATACGCATCGTCACAAGATGCCTGCACCCCTTCCAGACGGCAACATTCTCACTTGACAGCCACTCTTCGCCTGGTCATAAATTGCACGGGCCACCGCAGCACGTGTCATGAGAGGGGAACCGGAAGGGACGAATGACATACATCATCGCCGAGCCCTGTATCGACGTAAAGGACCGCGGGTGCGTGGACGTGTGTCCGGTCGATTGCATCTACGAAGGTCCGGACCAGCTGTATATCCACCCCGAGGAGTGTATAGATTGCGGGGCGTGCGAACCCGAATGCCCGGTCTCGGCGATCTTCCCCGAGGAAGACGTGCCCGAGGAATGGGCCAGCTATATCCGCAAGAACTACGAGTACTTCGAGTCCGGGGAGGAGCGTCAGGTGGCGCACGGGCGCGGCGGGTAGGGGCACGTCATCCCCGGCGAAGCGTAGCCCCGGCCCGAGCAGCCGGGGCTTTTTTCTCGCCGCGCTCTGGTCACCCCTTGAGGCTCAAAGCCATCGCCCGTGCCGAGTCGGGACAGAGAGTCGTGAACTCGAGCGACCTTCTGACGCCCGGCGGCACCTGATCGCGCTCGACACCGCGGAAGCCGAGTCGAGGAAAGAATCCCTCCGCGCTCTCGGTCAGAAGATAGACGTCACGCGCTCCCTTCTCTCGCGCCAACTCGAGCGCGGCGTGGGAGAGCGCAAGGCCCACGCCCTCGCCACGCCTCGCGGGAGACACGGCCACCGACCGGAGCAGCGCTCCGTCCTCGTACAGCTCGACCGCAGCACAGCCCAGCACTGTGCCCGCGGAGCGCGCGACCAGCACCGTGGACCAGTGGTCACTCAGCCCGTCGGCGGGAAGGCCCGCGTCTCCCAGAAGCGCCAATACCGCCTCCCGGTCTCCCTCGCGCGCCGGCTCGATCGAGATCTCAGGGGGCATAGCCATCTTCCGCCATTCCTCCATTGCAGTCTATTGGCCGCCGAGGGAAGTCGCAGCAGGCCGTGACAAGTATAAGGGGAATCGCTTGGCTCGGGGTGCGAAGACTCGGGCCCGGACGCTGAAACCTTCCCTCCTGCGTTCCGTATTGGTGACCAGCCTAGCAGTGTGAAAACGGTTGCCCACCAGTGGGCGGTTATGGGTGCCGCCGTCCGAGGGACTCATCCATGAAGAGACGCACCAAGATCGTGGTCGGGGTTATCGGCGTCATAGTGGTCGTGGGCTTGGTGGTGGCAGTGCGTGCCTCCACGGGCCGCGGTCAGGGCGGAGTCGAGACGGTCGTGGTCGAGCGAGGCACGATCGTGGACAAGGCGCTGGCGGTGGGCCGCATTGAGCCGGAGGTCGAGATCAGCGTGAAGTCGCAGCTCGCGGGCGTGGTCGGGGAGCGGTTCGTCGAGGTAGGGGAATTCGTTCGGGCCGGCGAGCCCTTGCTCGAGATCAAGCCCACGCCCACGCCTCAGGAGCTCGTGGAGGCGAAGCGACAGGTGGAGCTGAGACAGATCGAGCTCGACAACCTCGAGCGGGAGATCCGGCGCCAAGAGGATCTCCTGGCGCAGGGCCTATTGTCGCAGCAGGAGTACGACAACGTCCGGCAGCGTTATGCGGCGGTCAAGCTCCAGGTCCAGATGGCCGCCGAGCAGCTCGCGCTTTTGGAAGAGGGCAAGATCCGTACGGCGGGCGACAGCATCTCGACGATCATCCGCTCGCCGATCGACGGGTTCATTCTGGAGAAGATGGTGGACGTGGGAGATCCCGTGGTGCCGCTCACTTCTTTTCAGGAGGGGACTGTCCTTCTCACCATGGCCGAGATGAAGGATCTGCTGTTTCGGGGGACCGTGGACGAGATCGATGTCGGCCGACTCAGCGAAGGCATGCCGGTCGAGATAAAGATCGGCGCATTGCCTCAGGCTAAGGTTAGGGGCGTGGTCACGCAGATCTCCCTCAAGGCGCGGACCGAGGACAACTCGACCGTGTTCCCCGTAGAGATCTGGCTCACGGAGACCGGGGGGACGGTTCTCAGGGCGGGCTACTCGGCGAACGCCGACATCATCATCGACCGCCGCGAGGACATCCTCGTGATCCCCGAGCGCGTGGTGCGGTTTTCGGGCGATACGGCGCGCGTCACGGTTTTGCTGGACGACGGCACTGAGGAGGAGCGGATCATCCAGACCGGCCTCTCGGACGCCATCAACATAGAGGTGTTGTCCGGTCTGGGTGAGGGCGACAGAGTCGTGGAGCCGCCCCCACGCGAGATCAGCTAGCGAGCCTCCCTTGACCGGTCTCCTACGCGAGTTCGTCGCCGACCTCAAGTCTCAGCGGCTCCGTACCACGCTCACCGTACTCGGTATCACCTGGGGTACGGTGGCGGTCGTAGTATTGCTGGCGTTCGGCGTGGGGCTCGAGCGTCAGACCAGAAAGCGCTTTCACGGCCTGGGTGACCGTATCGTGATCCTGTTCGGCGGGCGCACGACTGTCCCCTTCGCGGGGTTTCCCGACGGGCGGCGCATCAGGCTCAAGGAAGAAGACGGCCTGCTGCTCCGGCACGAGATACCCGACATCGTCGCATTGAGCCCGGAGTACAACAACCGCCGCACACCGGTTCGCCGCGGCACGTCGGCCGCGAACCCGAACATCACGGGCATTTACCCGGTCTATGGCGAGATGCGCAACATCATCCCGGAGGTGGGCGGGCGTTTCATCAACGAGCTGGACCAGCGGGAGCGGCGCCGAGTGGCGGTGCTCGGAGATGAGCTTGCGACCCTACTGTTCCAGGACGAGAAGCCCATCGGCCGCCAGGTGTTTCTGGGCGAGGTTCCGTTCACAGTCGTGGGCGTCATGAAGCCCAAGCTCCAGAATTCCTCCTACAACGGGCGCGACAAGGACCGGGTGTTCATTCCCGCCAGCACTCACCGTTCGATATTCGGCGACGTTTACGTCGCCAACTTCATCTATCGCACTCGTTCTCCCGAGGTTACCAAGGCCGTCGAGAAGCGGGTGTACAAGACTCTGGGGCGGCGCTACAAGTTCGACCCGGACGACGAGGACGCGCTCAGCGTCTGGGACACGAACGAGTTCGAGATGATGTTCTCGTATCTGTTCTTCGCGTTCAACATCTTCTTCGCGATCGTGGGGAGCTTCACCCTAACGGTTGGCGGCGTCGGAGTCGCCAACATCATGTACATCGTGGTGAAGGAGCGCACGAGGGAGATAGGCATCAAGCGCTCCGTCGGGGCCACGAAACGCGACATTCTGTTTCAGTTCTTCGCTGAAACGTTCGCCATCGTAGGACTCGGGGCGGCGCTCGGTTTTGTCGCCTCTGTGGGGATCGTCTGGCTCCTGGGTTTCGTCCCGATGCAGGATTTCGTGGGGACGCCCACGATGTCGCCCGTAGTGGTGGTCGTGACCCTCTCGCTACTGGCCGGGATCGCGTTCCTCGCCGGCTACTTCCCCGCTCGCAAGGCGGCGAATCTCGACCCTGTGGAGTGCTTGAGGTATTGACTATGTGGAAGATCCTGCTCGAGGAGTTCATCGGCGACATCAAGGCGCAGAAGACGCGCGCCTTCCTGACGATGTTGGCGATCACGTGGGGCACGATCTCGGTGGTACTTCTTCTCGCTTTCGGTGAAGGGCTCAAGCGGGCTGTCGAGAACGGATTGGTGAACGCCGGCGAAGACGTCTTTCTCGTCTATGGCGGCGAGACGAGCGTGCTGTACGAGGGCCTGCCGCGCGGTCGCCGCGTAAGGCTCACTGAGGAGGACCTCGGCGCTCTCAGGCAATCGATCCTCGAGATCGACATGGCGAGCCCCTCCTACGGCCGCTGGGGGACCAGCCTCACGTACGGGGACCGCCGGACGACGACCTACATGGAAGGCGTGTATCCGGAGTTCTCGGAGATGCGGCGTATGTTCCCGGCGCCCGGAGGACGGTTCATCAACTTCCAGGATCTGGAGCGCAAGCGCCGCGTACTCTTCATGGGAAACGCGATCGCCCAGCGACTCTTCGGCGACGAGGATCCCGTCGGCAAGACCGTCATGCTCGACGGCCTGCCCTTCACCGTGGTCGGCGTGATGAAGAAAAAGTTCCAGGACTCGAGCAACAACGGACCCGACGAGGACCGCGCCATCATCCCCGCATCCACCCTCCAGACGATCTACGGCCATCGCTGGGTGAACCACCTGGTGATCCACCCGCGTGATCCCAACGAGGCCGAGTTCGTGAAGTCCGAGATGTTCCGCGTCTTGGGGCGGCGCCACAGGTTCGCCCCCGGTGACGAGCGCGCCCTGCCGATGTGGGACATGATCGAGGATCGTAAGTTGGTCGTGTCGATCGGTGTCGGCATCCAGATCTTTCTCGGCCTGGTGGGCGCGTTCACACTCATCGTGGCCGGCGTGGGTGTGGCCAACATCATGTACGTCGTAGTGAAGGAACGAACGCGCGAGATAGGCATCAAGCTCGCAGTCGGCGCTCGCCGCGGCCACGTCATGAGCCAGTTCGTGTTCGAGGCGCTGCTGATCGCCCTCGTGGGAGGCGGTATTGGACTCCTCTTGTCGAGCGCCGTGGTGGGTCTCGTGAACGCAATTCCCTCCGAGGACAACCCTGCGATGCAGTACATCGCGAACCCTACGCTCTCTTGGCCCATCGCCCTCACCGCGGTATCTATCCTGGTGATGATCGGTCTGGCCGCAGGAATTCTGCCGGCGCGCCGCGCGGCCGCCGTCGATCCCGTCGAATCGCTGCGCTACGAGTAGCGCAGCGGGCACCGGGCGCGTCTTGAACACAGTAATCGTCGGCATAGCGGGTGGATCGGGAGCGGGTAAGACAACTCTCGTCCGGGCGCTCGTGCGGCGACTCGGACCCGACGGTGTGAGCGTCATCCAGCACGACGCTTACTACCACGATCGCAGCAATATCCCGCCTGCGGATCGCGACCGCATCAATTACGACCATCCCGACGCCCTGGACACACCTCTTCTGGTGTCGCACCTGGAGGAGCTCCGCCAAGGCCGCCCGGTCCAGATGCCCCGCTACGATTTCACCACTCACTCGCGCACGAGAAGCACGACCACCGTGAAGCCCGCGCAGGTCGTGATTCTCGAGGGTATTCTGATCTTGACGGATCCTCGCCTTCGGGATCTCATGGATATCCGGGTGTTCGTCGATACGGACGCCGATCTGCGCGTGATTCGCAGGATGGAAAGGGACGTAGCCGAGCGAGGGCGAAACGTGCGCTCAGTGGTAGAGCAGTATTTCGCCAGCGTGCGCCCGATGCACCTCGAGTTCGTCGAGCCGAGCAGGCGTTACGCTGACCTAACGATCGAGGGCGAGTCGCTGGACGAACGCGCCGTTGACAAGTTGGCTGCCCGGATCCGGGCCGCTCTGGGTGAGTGACGCGAATGAGAGAGGTCCTCAACGAGCGTGCGAGCTCCTGCGTAGCAGTCACCTAGTCACGTGGACCTGTCGGAGCGAACGCGATGGCGTTTGGCCATCGAATTGTGGCCGGGAACGGAGCAGTCGGAGATGCTTCGTAGCCGGACCCTACGGGCCGTTCCTGGAGCTGCGGAACCGGCCGTTCCCTAGGTCCAACCCCTAGACTCGCTCGCGGTCGCTGAGATCACCCCATTGGAGCTTCTCCCGCACGCGCTGGAAGAACCCCGCATCCCCCACGCGCACCAGTCGCAGCGCTCGAGCGAGACGTGTGACCACGATGCTCCCACCCTGCTCCAGTGTCGTTCCAATCTGACCGTCGTACGACACGAAGACCTCGTCCACGTGGGGTGGCACCGGCTCGATCGTCACGCGTGCCTCGCCGGGGACCACGAGCGGCCGCACGGCCAGGGTGTGCGGACAAATCGCCGTGATCACGAGCGCATCCACGCTGGGCATCACGATCGGGCCACCCGCGCTAAGTGAGTAGGCGGTCGAACCGGTGGGAGTCGCGACAATGATCCCGTCGGCGCTGTACTGGCCGATATCCTCCTCGTCCAGCCTCACCCGAACGTGGATTACGCGCGCGACACCGGCCTTGTGCACGACCACGTCGTTGAGTGCCACTTCACCCGGCGTATCGGACCCGTCCTTCCCAACGATCGAGCACCCGAGCATATGACGCTTCTCGATGACGTAACGGCCCGCCGCGAACTCATCGACCGCGAACTCCAGCGTCTCGGAGGTC
>JBHIEQ010000068.1:0-9832 GCA_046760725.1 Gemmatimonadales bacterium | reverse complement strand
CAGCAGCCCACCTTCCCGTCGAGCTTTATGTACGACAGACCTGCCTCGCGTGCCTCTACCTCGGCCGGCTCCTCCGAAGACAAGTCACGCAACTCCGCGATCGCCGGCCTGCGCTCGAGCTCGTTGTCGTCCACGCTGATCTTGGCGTCGAGGGCGACCACATCACCCGCGGGCGTGGTGATCAGCGGATTGATCTCCGCCAAACTCGCCCCGGAATCGATGAACGCCCGGTATAGCTGCGCCATGATTCGCGCCGCCCGCCGAGCCAGCGCCACGTCCTCGTACAGATCGAGCGCGAGACCCATAGCCTGGTGCCGCAACAGTCCGTAACGTGGATCGATCGCGGCTTTGAAGATTTTCTCGGGTGCGGTTGCCGCGACCTCCTCTATGTCCACACCTCCCGCCGGACTGGCCATCATCACAGGCCGCTGCGACCCCCGATCTACGATCACACCGACGTAGCTCTCCGACGCGATCTCCGCCGCGGGCACCACGAGCACACGCCTGACCGGCAGACCCTTTATCTCCATGCCCAGTATGGACGCGGCGTGCTCCCGCGCCTCCACGGGGTCCGCAGCCAGCTTGACGCCGCCGGCCTTACCCCGGCCCCCGGCATGAACCTGTGCCTTGACAACCACCTTTCCCCCGATGCGTCCGGCAATCTCCTCAGCCTCTTCCGGCGGCGTGGCAACCGCTCCCTCTGGCACCGGAATGCCCGCCCGTCTCAACAGCTCGCGGGCCTGATATTCGTGCAAGTTCACCTAGTCATCTCCTGTAATGGTCGTCCCCGCCTCGCCACGCAATGCGGGGACCCCTTGCTCGAGATGGGCAATGATAGCCCGCTCTCCACCTCCCCTCACGAACCGCACGGCGGCCGTCACCTTGGGATGCATGCTTCCCTCCCCCAAAGAGCCACCTCGCAATAGAGCCGCAGCCTCCGAGGCCGTCAGGCGCGGTAGCCGCTCGGCCCCCTCCGTGCCCCAATTCCGATAGACCGCGTCCACGTCCGTCAGGATCAGAAGCGTGTCGGCACCCAACCGAGAGCCCAACACGGCTGCTGCACAGTCCTTGTCCACCACCGCATCCACACCCTCCCACAAGAGAACGTCGTCAAAATAGACCGGCGGGCCCCCTCCTCCCGCAGCGATCACGATCCAACCGGCATCGACCAGCCGTTTCACGGCGGCCGCTTCGACCACGTTCCTGGGATCCGGACTCGGCGTCAACCTGCGCCACCGACCCGCGCCGTTCTCCCCTACCGGCACCCCGCGGGCGCTGAGCGCCGCCCGCAACTCGGTCGTCAGCTCGTGGCCCACCGGCTTCGTGGGACTCTCGAAATGCGGATCCGGGCGATCGACCTCGGTCTGGGTGATTACCGTCAACACTTCGCGCCTTATCCCCTCGCGCAACAGCGCGTTCCGAAGCGACTGCTGGATCATGTAACCGATCCACCCCGCCGTCCCGGCCACGAGCACACCCAACGGCAGCGGCATCACCCTCGACGCCGCCGACTCGTTGCGCTCCAACTCGTCTCCTACCTGGGGCCCGTTCCCGTGAACGATCGCGATGCGCCACCCTTCCCGCGCCAGCTCCACGACCACAGTGAGGGAATCACGCGTGTGCCGGAACTGATCGTGAATGGTCGCACGCTCGCCCGGCGGCGCGAGCGCATTGCCGCCCAGTGCAACGACGATCGTACCAGTTTCAGTCACCGAGGCGTGCAACGTAGCCGCGACGAAAACACCGAGCAAGCCACGCTACTGAGCTGTGTCGCCACGGCCCGAGAGAATGCGTCGGAGGGCGTCGTAGGCCCGCCCGAAAGCCGTCCAATCACCCGATCGCCGAGCCTCATCGAGGCGACGGAACCACTCGGCCGCCGCGATCCAGTCTTCCGAGGCCGCGGGAGGAGGCGGGGGCTGCGCTAAGAGGCTTCGCAGCGCGTCATCGAACGACCTCCCGCGTGCCGCGCGCGAGCCCCACACTGCCGCCACCCCCAGAAGCCTGGGAGGAACCGTCAGGTCGCCCGGCACCGAATAGTGCGACTTCAGGGCCAGCACCTGGTCGCCAGCGAGCGCGGCGCGGACCGGCCCCTCCGCCACCAAGGTGTCCGGCGGCCACAGCTCGGCGAGCCGCCGCGCGGCCTCCGAAGGACCCGGAATCCGATCGCCCCGATCGCCTCGGGCCACATCGAGACGCAGGGCTCCTTCGTACACCCGGCCGTCGAGCACCGCAGCCACCACCGGCGGAGAACCACGCTCCAGGATGACCACGCGCCTGAGCACCACTGCCGTGTCCCACGGCACCGGTCCCACCCACCAGGCCGCCCGAGCCGCCCGAACCCCAGGGGACCTCGCGGACCGAGCACCGGGCTCCAACGATCCCGGGAGACCAAGTCCCCGCGCCACCAGCTCGCCCTGCACATCGAACAGCTCTGCGGGATATCGCACAGCTCGCAGCAGGTCCGCCGGAAACTGAGCCGCCGGCCGCACGACTCCGGGCGCCAGGCTCTGCCATGCCGCGCTCATTATGTCCGCGTCGGGCCTGAGATACACCCGGGTTTCACCGGTTCGGGCATCGACCACACCTATGAGTCCGGCTCCCAGCGCGCGCACCTTTCGCCCGCGAAACGCCGCCCGCGGCGCGAGCGGGAACGACTCCCCGGTGATGTATCCGTCCGCCAGCCATAGTATCGAGCCACGCGCAACCACCGGGTAGGCCCGACCGAACGCGGCGAAAGGCGCGAACCGCTCAAGCCGCCGGGAGACGTCACGGTGCCAAAGAACCAGGTCTGTGCGGCTCACGCTGCGCGACAGAGCGAGCCGCGGACTCTGGAGCACCCAAGCGAGCGCCAGGCGCCTCAGCAACCCGCCGGCCGGGACGCCCACTGTCGCAGCGTCTTTGGGGGCGACGACGAAATCGGCCGCGTCGGGTGCAAACGCCAGCTCCGGATTCGCCAACCTCACGTCACTCACCAACTGAACGGTGGAATCGGGATGACCGATGTCAGTGACAAATAGCGGGAAGCCGGTCTCCGAGACCTGGTGCGCCGCGACGGCAAGAGCTCCCGAGGCGAATCCCAGCTCGGGTCCGTGCACCTTCTCCCATGTGAGCGCTTCGCGGATCGCCTCGGAGCCGGCGAGGTCGATCTGCCTCACCGACAAGTAGAGCGGCACGGGTTCCCCCGATGGTGATGGGTAGACGCCGAGCTCGGCCCTGCTCGCGCGCTCGGCCGGGCCGAAGCGAGCGGTTCGATTGAGAAACACTGTGACCCAGGAGGCGTCCCACAGCGGAGCCCGCTCGAGCCCCCGGATGAGGGCCGCCGGGTTCCCCACGTCCTGCCGCCTATCAGATAGCTCTCTCTCCCTAACAGGAAGCCCATACGCCAGGCTGGTTAACTCCGCCCGTGCCGAATCGAACTCGGGAACCACCAGTTCCTCAGGCGTGCGCGCCGCTCCCGCGAACGCGGGCACTATGTAGTGCCCGGCGAAAGACACGACCGCCAGCACTCCCCATCCGACGATTACTAGGGAGGAACGGCGGCTCCACACCCAGAGGAGCGACGCACCCGCCACCACCAGCGCCAGCGATGCGAGCAGGCGAGCCGTGGGAAGTCGGACTTCGACCAGGACAGCGTCCGCCGGAACGTCATGGATTCCCGCCACGTATTCCAACGGCTCCAGGCGGTATCCCCAGAACAGCGCGAGTGCGAACACGGCCAGCAGGGCGCCAAGGTGCATCCTGGCCACGTCCATGACATGCAGTTTGCGCTCGTGCCATGTGATGGCTCCGACCGCGGCGTACAGGATCGCAGTGACGGCGAGCATGGTGCCGCTGGCCACCGTGACGAACCCGTGCACCGTACGTTGCCAAGGCAGGTGGAACACGTAGTACGAGAGATCGCGGCCCAACACGGGATCCGTGACACCTAACGGCGGGTAGTCAGCGAGAGCCCGTGTCTGCCACCAGTTGCCCGAACGGTGGCTGAGTAGGAGCGCGAGTATGATCCCGATCAGGATCACCACAGTGAGGAGATAGCGGGAGGGTACGGCCTCTACGAACTCCAGGTTCGCCAGTCGGCGAGGAACGTGCACCGACCCGATCGACCGGTACACCAGGTAGAGGTTCCCCAGGCACCACACGCTGGCGCCCACGAACGCCGTCGCTATGAGAACCAGCCGAAGGCCGGCGATATCGCTATGCGTGGGTCCGATCCCCACGGCCTGTGCCCACAGCTGATTCACCGAGTGGACGGCCAGCCATCGGCCGCCGACCAGGACTACGAGCGCGGCGGCCACTGCAGCCCAGATCCACCTGCGCCGCAGCGTCATCGCTACACGGCTACGCCGTGCTCCCGCAGCCAGTTCTCAACTTCGGAGCGGTACTCGGAGAGGGCAGACTCGGTCCCCGCTTCGAATCGCATGACCAGAACGGGTTGCGTGTTGGACGCACGTAACAGACCCCAGCCGTCGGCGAACGAGATCCGTACGCCGTCCAGCGTGAGCGTCTCATATCGCCGGCCGAAATGGCGTGCCGCCTCCTCTACCAGATCGAACTTCCGGTCGTCAGGACAGTCCACACGCAGCTCCGGCGTGGACACCATCCGCGGCACGTCCGCCAACAGGGTGGAGAGGGGACCACCGCGTCTCGCAACGTATGCCAGGAGACGCGCCGCGGCGAACAGCGCGTCGTCGAACCCGTAGTAATCGTCACCGAAGAACATGTGACCGCTCATCTCGCCGGCCAGTGGTGCTTGGACTTCGCGCATCTTCGCTTTGATGAGCGAGTGACCCGTCTTCCAGAGCACGGGCTCCAGACCTACGTGCCTCAGCTGATCCACCAGCACGTCGGAGCACTTAACGTCGAAGATGACCGGATGCCCGGCACCTTTGCGCTCCGCCAGATCGCGTCCTAGGAGAATGAGCAGCTGGTCACCGTACACGATCTGTCCGTCCTCGTCCACGGCACCGATCCGGTCGCCATCGCCGTCGAACGCGATGCCCAGCTCCGCGTTCTCGCGCCGGACGGTCTCCTGCAGGGTCACGAGGTTCTCCGGGACCGTGGGATCGGGATGATGATTGGGAAAGGTACCGTCTGAATCGCAGAATAGCGGAACGACTTTCGCCCCGAGGCCCGTGAGTATGGACTCGGCGCAAACGCCAGCGACCCCGTTGCCGCAGTCCACCACCACCGCGACCGGCCGAGCAAGGGGCCCGTTGCGCGAGATGATCGCATCGCGGTAGCGGTCCAGCACGGAGTCGTCGGCCTCGATCGCTCCCTCGCCCACGTCGAGCGCGTCTTCGACGATCAGCCTTCTCAGGTCCTGAATGCCCTCGCCGTGCAGTGTCTCCCCCGCCACGCCCACCTTGAACCCGTTGAACTCCGGCGGGTTGTGAGAGCCCGTGATCTGAACGCCGCCCTGCACCCCGAGCTCGTGTAGGGCGAGGTAGTGCGCCGGAGTCGGAAGTACGCCGATGTCCACCGCCGTACCTCCGGCCATCGCGACACCATCCCGCGTCGCCCGGGAGAGAACGTCACCCGACGGTCTGTTGTCGCGTCCCACCGCGATCCTGGGGTCGCGGCCGGTCGCTTTCCGGGCCAGCGTCACGACGCCCCGCCCGATGGCATGAGCGACGGCGGGTGTGAGCTCTTCGTCCACTACGCCGCGAATGTCGTATTGCCGAAAGATTACCGCTGGGACGTCCACTCGAACCTCGAATATGAGCCCGTGCCGTGAGCCGGCACGAGAGCGTGAGTTACGGCCGCTCGGTGAGTATGGCTGTCGGCGCCTCGAGAGCGTCGCCGGTCTGCTGGGCCACGTTCAAGGCTCGCGCCGGCCAGATGCCGAACAAGAGGAGCAGTGTCGCTGTGACTCCGATCACCCAGCGCACGGCTCCGACGACATTAGTGGCCTCGTGAGCCGTGTCCGACGCCGGCGGCTTCATGTACATCGCCATTATCACCGGCAGGTAGTACCCAGCGGAGACTACACTCGCACCGACGAGAATCACGGCCAGCATTCCCTGGTCGGAGTCTATTACGGCGGACAGTATGTACCACTTGCCGATGAACCCCGCCGTGCCCGGGAAGCCCAACAGAGACAACATGAACACCGCCATTGCGAACGCAAGCCACGGCCGCCGCGCCGCCAGGCCGTCGAAGTCGGCGATGCCCACGTCCCGCTCGCCGTTCCGGCCTGCCGCCCCTAGTACCGAGAACGCCCCGACGGTCATCAAGGTGTATGCAAACACGTAGTAGAGGAGCGCTCCGGCCCCCACCGTCGTGCCGCTGGCCACGGCAGCCAGCAGGTACCCCGCGTGACCGATCGAGCTGTACGCCAGCATTCGCTTCAGCTGCGTTTGGGCGAGCGCGATCAGATTCCCAACCACCATTGTGATCGCTGACAGCCACCACACGACCTCCTGCCATACGATCTCCACGTCTCCCAGGGCCTGGATCAACACGCGCATCAAAGCGGCGAAGCCCGCTGCCTTGACCGCCGCCGCCATGTAGGCGGTGACGGGGGTGGGAGCGCCGTCGTACACGTCCGGGGTCCACATGTGGAACGGCACCGCCGCCACCTTGAACCCGAAGCCGATCAGCAGCATCGCGATCCCGACCTGGAGCATGACGTTCGTGCCCATCTCCAGCCGCCCGATCTCCGCCGCGATGATGCTGAGATTCGTGCTGGCCGTCGCTCCATAGACCAGCGCGATGCCGTAGAGGAAGAAGCCGGACGCGAACGCGCCCAAGAGGAAGTACTTCAGGGCCGCCTCGGCGGCGAACATGCTGCGCCTGTTGATGCCCGCCAGAACATAGACGCACACCGACATCAGCTCGAGTCCCAGAAAGATCACTATCAGGTCCGTCCCGCCGCCCATGAACATCATCCCTACTGTGGCCAACAGCAGCAGCACGTAATACTCGGGCACGACGATGCGCTCTCGCCCCAGGTAGCCCAGCGACATGAGAACAGCGAACATGGCACCCAGCACGAACAGCGCGCCCACCGCATAACGGAATCGGTCGAGCGCTATCATCCACTCGAGGCCCGAAGGCTCGACATCGGCGGCCCAGAACCAGAGTATCACCACCAGGGTGGCAACCAATCCGCCCAGAGCGATGTGACCCGCACGCCTCTGGTCTTCGACCGTGCGGTTACGCCATCCCACGACGAGCATCAAGGCGAGACCCCACGCGGTGAGTACGAGCTCGGGCAAGAGCCCCAGGGCGATGCCCCCTGCGCTCCTCAGATCCACCGGCGCGGGCGTCACTCGGTCACCTCCGCGGGGAGCTTCACCTCGAGTTGGGGATGGCCGCTACGCACCTGCTCGATGAGCTGCTCGGCGGACGCCTCGATGCGCGTGAGGAAGGGCTTGGGATACAGTCCGATCCAGAAGATGCAGATGACGAGTGGGACGAGAACCGCCAGCTCGCGCCGCGAGAGGTCGGGCAGCCGCTCGTTTTCGGGCTTGTCCAGCTTGTTGAAAATCACCCGCTGGAGAGCCCACAACAGATACGCGGCGGCGAAGATCACCCCTGTCGCCGCGATCGCCGTAGCCCAGGGGTAGGGCCCGAACGACCCTATCAGTACGAGAAACTCCCCGATGAACCCGTTCGTACCCGGCAGACCGATCGATGACAGGGCGACGACAGTCAGCACGGCCGCGAACGCCGGCAGTACGCGCGCTATGCCCCCGAAATCGGCGATCTCCCTGGTGTGGCGTCGCTCGTAGATCATGCCTGCCAGAAAGAACAGGGCGCCCGTGGAGATCCCGTGATTGATCATGATAATGATGGCGCCCTGAATGCTCTGCAGCGTCAGCGCCCAAATCCCCAGCATGACGAAGCCCAGGTGGCTGATCGAGGAGTACGCTATGAGCTTCTTGAAGTCCGGCTGCACCATCGCCACCAGCGCGCCATAGATGATGCCCACCAGAGCAAGAGTCACCATGAGGGCGACGATCGTCGAATCCAGCGCAACCGCGGGAAAGAACGGGACGGCGAATCGCAGAAAGCCGTACGTCCCCATCTTCAGCAGAATCCCTGCCAGGATCACCGAGCCCGCGGTCGGCGCCTCCACGTGCGCGTCGGGCAGCCACGTGTGGAACGGGAACATCGGTACCTTGATGGCGAACGCCAGCGCGAACGCCCCGAACAGCCAGAAGGCCCAGCGGTCCGCTACGCCTATGTTCTCCAGCAGGTGCTCGTAGCGGAACGAGTAAACGCCCGTAGCGTCACCGACCAGGTAGTAGATCGTGAGGATCGCGACCAGCATCAGCAGCGAGCCCACGAACGTATAAAGGAAAAACTTTATCGCGGCGTACACCCGCTTCGCATGGCCCCAGACCCCGATGATGAAGTACATCGGGATCAACATGACCTCCCAGAAGACGTAGAACACGAAGAGGTCGAGGGCGAGGAACACCCCCAGCATGCCCGTCGTGAGCATCAGCAAGAGCGTGTAGTACGCGCGCTCCCTCTCTCTTATGTAGTTCCAGCTCCCCAGCACGCTCAGCGGCATGGTGAAGGTCGTGAGCAACACCATGAAGAGGGATATGCCGTCCAGCCCGAGCCTGTAGCTGATTCCCCACTCCGGGATCCAGGCGTGAATCACCTGGAACTGGAAGCCCGCCGTGCTCGGCTCGAACAGCGACCACAGCGGCACGGAGATCACGAACTCCACCAGACTTCCCGCGAGCGCCAGGTACTTCGCCTCCGCGGCCGGGCGCAGCAGTACAACCAATCCCGCAAGCAGCGGGATCACGATCAGGGCATCAAGCACCCAGCGATCGTACCCGAGGCCGCTCAAAAGACCCGTCATGCCAGTGCTACCTCGTCACCGTCCACAGGAGGAACACGGTGCCCAACACGAACACGCTGATGTACATGGCCACGTATCCCGTCTGGAAGCGGCTGCCGATCCAGCCGAACGCGCGCGCCAGGGCCGCCGAACCGTTGACGCCCACCGTGTCGATCACACCCGCGTCGATCACCCTCCAGAACACGCGCCGCGAGAGCCACACTACGGGATCCACGACGGCCTTCTGGTAGATCTCGTCAACGTACCACTTGTTGAGCAGAATCTTTGCGAAGCCTGCTTCAGCGGGAGCGAGGCGTGCCGGCCTGAGCTCGCCGGGTCTCAGGATCTGCCACGCAACGATGATTCCGCCGGCCGCGATGATGGTCGCAAGACCCAACAGTGCCCACTCCGTGCCGTGCACGAGATGAGCTTCTCCCAGGTATCCCGCGCCGACCTCGGTGACCGGCTCCAGCCAGTGGTGCAGCCAGCCGCTGGCCGGGAGGATCTCCGGCAGGTTAAGGAGGCCCGCCAGCGCGCTGCCCGCCGCAAGCACGAGGAGTGGACCGGTCATGACCCAAGGCGCCTCACGCAGGTGCTGTTGCTCGGCCTCGCCCGTGCGGTTGGGGCCGTGGAAAGTGTAGATCATGACGCGCGTCATGTAGATCGCGGTGAGAAGAGCGGCGACCGCGCCCACGGCCCAAAGGAGGTAAAACGCGCCCGCCTCTCCCCCGCGGGCGAATGTGACCGCCAGGATCTCATCTTTGGAGAAGAACCCGCTGAACGGCGGTACTCCCGCGATCGCAAGGGTGGCGATCCACATAACCCACATGGTCCACGGCATGAAGCGGCCGAGGCCTCCCATGTTGCGCATATCCTGGGCCTCTTCATCGCGGTGCGTGGCATGGTAGGCGCGGTGGAGGACGTGAATCACGCTCCCCGCTCCGAGAAACAGCAGTGCCTTGAAGAAGGCGTGGGTAACCAGGTGAAACATGCCGGCCGCATAAGCGCCGACGCCCACTCCCATGAACATGT
>JBHIEQ010000067.1:0-9989 GCA_046760725.1 Gemmatimonadales bacterium | reverse complement strand
CTCCGCCGCCCGCACGAGGAACGGATCCTTGAACGGGCGCCCGTTCACGAAAAGGTAGGCCTTGCGACCACTGGCCTTGGCATCCGCCGGCCGCTGAACGAACCCTCTCACGGACACGTACCCCGCGGCGTGCTGCACGGGGACCAACTGCTCCGCCAACTGACGTCCGAACAAGGAAGCGATACGATCCGCCATGCTCGATGAGAGCGGAGCCTCGAGCAACACCCTCCCGTTGCTAATGAGCTTGAACGCCACGTCGAGCCGGGAGAGCGCGAGCACGGTGAGCGCCTCCACCGCGGCCCGTGTCTCGCTGCGCGGGGACCGCAAGAACTTCCTGCGCGCGGGCGTGTTGTAGAAGAGCTTCTTCACGGTAACAGTCGTACCCCGCGCCCGCGCCACCTCCTCGATCTTCTCCCGGCTGCCGCCCTTCACGCGAACCAGAGCGCCGACCGAACCGGCGGAATCCGCCGCGGAGGTCTCCAACTCGAGATGTGACACCGACGCGATGGCGGGGAGCGCCTCGCCGCGGAACCCGTAGCTCGCAACCCCGATCAGATCAGAACTCGTGCGGATCTTGCTCGTCGCGTGCCGCTCTAGCGCCAGAGGCGCGTCCTCACGATCCATGCCGGTGCCGTCGTCACTCACGCGGATGAGCTGGCGCCCGCCGTCAACCAGCTCGACAGTGACCGACGTGGCGCCCGCGTCCAGCGCGTTCTCGACCAACTCCTTGACGACCGAGGCAACGCGCTCCACGACCTCCCCCGCGGCAATCTGGTCGGCCACAGCTCTTGGCAGAACCGCGATACGGCCCATCAGATCCTCACGACCTCCTCCGCGAGCACCCATCCCATCTCCTGGCCGCGACGCACCAACAGCCAACCTCCTCTCGCGTCCCTTATCTCGAGCGCCGCGCCCTCGTTCAGCCCGATCACTCCCGGCGCGCTGCGGTACGGCGCTTCACGCAGCACTACCGACCGTCCCTTCGCCAGAGCCAACGGGCGCTCCAAGACGTGACGGAGCCACCACCCGTACGAACCCAACGCGAGCGAAAGGACGAGAACCGCGATCGCTGACCTGAAACGCCGCGAAGCACCCACCGCGATCCAGCCAACCAACCAGAGCCCCAGCGACACAAGCAACACCTCTTCGGGAGTGACCCGTGAGATCCGGGTCAACCGCGCCGTATCCGGATCCGGCGCCCGAGCGCGGCTCAAGGCCTCCCGTATCTGCTCCACGCGGGGAGCCAGCCGCGCGGCCCGAAGCCACGCGGCGCGAGCCTCCGTGGGCTTCTCGAGCAGGTCGAGCGCGTTCCCCAGATTGTACCAGTGATCCACGACTTCAGGCTCCCGCTCCGCTCGCCTGGCAAAGCTGTCGGCCGCGGCGCGGTAGGCTCCCGCTTGATAGAGATACTCGGGCGCCTGGGCATCCGCGGGCGCCGCCGCGGCAAGTAGCAGCATGACTGCCAACCCCGCGCGGGCACGCGCCGCGACCGCAGTAGCCGGCTGATCCTCCAGCGCCTTGATCATCACCTGCACTTCCGCCTGAAGTTCGTCGGCGTCCGTAGCGCCCTCCGGCCCGAAGCGGGCCCTCCGCACTCGATCGCGCACCCGGGCGGCATGCTCGGCCACCGCGGTCTCGATCCCCGCCGCTCGCAGCGCGGCCGCGAGTCCGTCGCCCTCACGCAATCCGGCGTCGGGCACGAGTTCTTGCAGCCTGCGGCGGAACTCCTGGGCCCGCGGATCGAGTCCCTCCTCCGAGACTGCGGCGGCCCTTTGGTCCGCTCGACGTTCCAGTCGCCGGAACGCAAACACCGATGCCCGAATGAGAACCGCCAGGAGGGGACCCGCGCCCAGCAGCACGAACAGGAGCCGCGTCTCGACGAAACGACTCCAGCGCTCGGTCCAGGGTCTGGAGCGGTCGAGGCGCAGCGGTGGCGCAAACTGGGCGCGGCGCGGCGTGGCACCCGCCGCGCCGGGAGAACCAGGCGCGCTCGCGAACCCGGGAGTCACAAGCGCCACGGCGTCCGCTCCGAGACTCACGTAGGTGCCGCGGTCCGTGTCGAAGTACGCGTAAGCGGGCGCGGGTACCTCGTGTCGCCCGGATGATTCGGCGACCACCAGGTAACGGAAGATCTTGGATCCGACTACGACACCCTCCTCGGATCTCACGCTGATCTCGGTGGGCTCGGGGTATACCCTGAGACCGTCCGGCCAGCGGATCTCGGGGGCGGGCCAGAGAGAGACGTTTCCCTGCCCCCGCAGCACGACGGTGGCGGTTGCCGCCTCTCCCAACTGCAGCTCTCCCTTCGGCAGGTCCGTCTCCAGCGTCAGATCGGCGCCAGTGGCACCCGCGAACCCGGACGGTCGGCCCGCCGAGGGAAGCGACCGTACCGTCACCTCAGTCGGGGCGCTCTGGACTTCGTGCAGTATCTCCCGACTCAGAAAGGAAAGGGATATGGGGAGCGCGTAAGAGACGCTCGCTTCGCCTATCTCGAGCCGGCCTGCGATCAGGGGAAACAGCACGTCGTGCAGAACGTATATGTCATACTGCACGTCTCCCACAGCGCGAGTCAGCGAGATGCTCCGCGGCACAGCCCGGTGATACACCCACGCTCCCGCGACCTGGGGAGAGCGCAGGGTGGGCGGGTTGCGCAATCTCACCCTTATGTCGCGCGGGAACCATGCGGCGACCACGAGATCCACTTGCTGGCCCACGGTGGCGGAGTCGTGTGACGCGAACGCCACCAGCGCGACCTCGTCCTCCGACACCTGGGGCGCCGGCATTCGCTCAACCAGCGATCTGATGCGGGCTGGGAGCCCGGACGCCAGAAGCCTCGACGCGCGCACCGCGATCCGAAGCGCGGAGGAAGTCGCCGTATGCTCCCCCTGCCGCACCTCCACGGGAGCTATCTCCATGTCACCGGGTAGCACAGCGAGGAGTCGCAATACCCTGACGGTTTCACGAACCGCTTCACCGTCCTGAATCGTGACCGACGAGCGGTCACGGCTCTCCAGCACGTCGAAACCGTCGAACGGCGGGTTCACGATCTCTATCGGGTCGTTGCCCCTCGACGCGATCGTGACCGTGTAGGTGATCTCCTCGCCTACGTACACCGCGTCGCGGTCAATCCTCACGATCACCCGTGGCTGCTGCTGCATGAGCGCCGCCGCGGTGACCAGCAGAGGGATCACCACTCCTTGGTCCCCCTCGTCTCTCGCGTAGCACTGCGGCGTCTGGCCAGGTCCCGTCGAGTGTCGCGCTCGGCCTCCGCCATCGAACTCAGGATCTGTTCAGCTTCCTCTCGACTCATGCCGCGCTCCGGGGGGGTCTCCGTTGCCTCGGCACCGACACCGCTCGGCGATGGTGACTCGGGTCCCGGGGAGGGGGGAGGCATCAGTGCAAGCGCCAGCTCGTAGTTCCACTTCGCCCCGCCGTCACGTGGGTTCAGCAAGAGAGCCTCGCGGTACCGCTCTAAAGCAGACTGGAGGTGAGTGCGCCGGTTCGTCGAATCGCGAGCGGCGCGCAGCAGATCCAGCACTCCCAGGTTGAACAGGGCGCGGAACCTCAAGTCGGGGTCCAGCGATCGACTCACGCGTCCCAACGCGAGCACGGCCGTCTGGGAGTCGCCGGCCGCGAGGGCCGCGGTGCCCAGGTTGAACCACGTCGTGTCCCCTCCGACCCCCTGGTTCGCCTGTTCGCGGTATAGGTCCAGCGCCCGGTTTGCGTCACCGGCTCGCCACGCCTCGTCCGCCTCGTTCGTCGGCGCCTGTGCGCGAGCCGCGGGTGCCCAGAGCATGAGCGCCAGGGCCGCAAGGGCGAGAGTCGGCCGCGTGTACGTGTGGAGCAGGAGAATTAGCGCTGCCAGGAGTATCGGTATCCATGCGCGCGACACGTGGTCGGTCGCTGCGGTGGCGGATTGGGGCGCTCTCTGGTAGTCCTCCACGACGCGCCGGACCGCTCGCGCCTGGTTATCCAGCGCCGCGGGAACCAGAACCCCCTTGGCCGCGTCCGCCACCCTCTCGAGAATGTCGTCCCTTCGCACCGTCTCGACGATCTGATCTGATGGATCGCGCTGGAAGCCTATCAGCGCACCGTCGGCGTCGCGCACCGGAATCCGGGCCGGGTCCCGTTCCCCCTCCGCCACCAGCACGAGGCGCACACCGTCGCGCTCCAGCCGGGCGGCGGCCTCCTCCATGGCGGATACCGAATCGTGCCCCTCGCCATCGGTGAAAACAACGAGCACTCGATCCGCAACATCGGTTGTGCCGAATAACAGTTCCCGCCCCTTGTCCAGAACGGGCGCGAGCGCGGTTCCCCCCGCGCTGGCGATCGTAGGATCGAGGGCATCCACCCTCAGCTCGATCGCGCTCGCGTCGATCGTGAGCGGCGAGAGAACGAAGCTCTGGCTGGTGAAGGCGATTAGACCCAGCCTGTCTCCCGCCAGGTCGTGCACGAGCCTTCGCGCCTCCCGCTTCGCGCGCTCGAGCCGCGAGGGCAGCACGTCTTCGGCAAGCATGGACCGGGAGACGTCAACGGCGATAACGAGGTTCAGCGACTTGGTTTCCGCCGACAGCACGCGGCTCCCCCACCGCGGGCCCGCAAGTGCCACCGCGCCAAGGAGCGCGGCTATGGCCAGGAGCGTGGCGGACCAGTGGCCGCCCCGTGCAGCCGCCACACCCAGCTCGGGAGTCCAACGTCGCGCGTGGGCTATCCGCGTACCGCGCGCCCAGCTCGCGAGCGCCAACATGGCAAGAGCCACGGGCGGCGCGGCCCAAAGGGAGGAAAGCGAGTCGAACGTCACGGAATCCTGACCACGGCCGTAGCGGACAGTAGCAGCTCGAGCCCCAACGCCACGAGGCCGATCACTAGCGGCACCCTGAACGCCTCGTCGAACCCGGCATACCGAGTCACCGTGACGGGCGTCTTCTCGAGTTCGTCGATCTGAGCGAAGATCCGGCTCAGCGCCTCCGGGTCGCCCGCGCGGAAGTACCGCCCGTTGGTGATCGTCGCGACGGAGCGGAGCAGTTCTTCGTCCAGCCTGACGGGGAGAGTCTGGTACCGCACGCGCCCCTGCGCTCCCCGTCCGATCGGGATAGGCGCCTCTCCCTCGGAGCCGACGCCAATCGTGTAGATCTTCACACCGACCTTGGCCGCCGCCTCGGCCGCGGTGCGGGGATCCAGCATGCCGCGCGTGTTCTCCCCGTCGGTGAGGAGCACCATCACGCGGCTCCGGTTGGGGGCCTGTCGCAAACGATTGGCGCCGATCGCGATCGCGGTGCCGATTGCCGTGCCGTCCTCCAGCTCGCCCACCCGCACGCTCCCCACGGTCTCCTCCAAAACCGCGTAGTCGACGGTGAGCGGCACCTTGGTGAGGGCCTGGCCGGCGAACGTCACCAGGCCTATGCGGTCATGCTCGCGCCCTCTCAGAAACGCGATCGACTGCTCCTTGGCGACGTCGAGCCGATCCGACGAACCGAAGTCTCTAGCCAGCATGCTGCTCGAGACATCGACCGCCAGCATGATGGCGATCCCCTCACTGGTGGTCTCGATGACCGACGAACCCCACTGCGGGCCCGCAGCCGCCAGCACCCATGCTGCAAGGGCCACCGACCTGAGACCCGCCGGGAGTTCGGCGATCCAGCGCCGTCGCCGTTCCGCTCCGCCGAGCTGGCGCACGTCGCTGTAGGCCGCCGTGGGTCCGCGCTTCCTGGCACGCCGCCACCACCAGATGGGGAGTGCCAGCAGCAAGAGGAGAATCGCGGGACGCGCGAAGATCACTCCGACACCTCCGCCGACTCCGCAGTCTCGAGCTCAACCAATCGATCCTCCAGCGATCGTGCCTGGTCCACGAGGGACAGGAGATCATCTTTGATCGCGGGGGCGAACCGGGCGCGCTCGAGCGCCCGCAACACCCCGCCCACCTCACGCAGCGGCCACTCCGGCCGCTGCCTCTCCAGCAACGCGAGGACCTCCTCCGTTGCGAGGTGCCTGCCGGCTCCGGGCACCGCTCGTGCCAGGTGACTTCGCAGGCGGTCGGTGGCGACGGTCGCGACGGCCCGTAGCTCTCCTGCGGCGACCCAGGTGTCGAGCGGCGGCGACATCGTTTCTTCTTCCTCCCACTCGTCTGGCTGCGTGCGCGATCGTGCCCGCTTACGCAACCACCCCCAGGTTACCACGAGGAGGAGCACTGTGCCCGCAAGCATCGCGAGCGGTGACGTTGTCCGCCGGCGCCGCTCGATCGGATCGAGTGCCGGCATCGGTTCGAGAAGCGAATCGGCCGCGGGAAGCACCGAGCGGACCTGGACCCACGCGGTGTCTCCGACGATAACTTCTATGTCACCGTCGGGATGAACCACTTCGAGATCCGGCATCACCACCGGAATGCGGCCGGGCGCGAACGCGGCCACTCTGTATGCCACCGTGAGTCGCGATTCGGCATATCGTGCCAGGGGATCGGTGAGCGGCTCGACGGTGCGTGACGCTTCGAGCGCTCTCACCTGCCATTCCACGTTCGGTGCAACGGCTATGTCTCGCAGGAGCAGCACCGTGTCTCCCACGGCCACTGTCTCAGGTACCGCGACCCAATCCATCGATTGGGCCAGGAGTGGAGAAGCTGGAATGAGTGCCAGGAGTGTCATCGCGAGCCGCGGAGGCGGGGTCACCTTCTCAACCTCCTCGCTCTCTCGCTGAACGCCTTGTGCAGTGCCTCCTCGTAGGGGCGATCCGTAGTCAGCGCAATGTGGTCAACCTTCGCCTGGCGCAGGGCCCGCGCGCGTGCGAGCCGAGCCTCTTCTGCGGCCATCGCCAGTCGCAGACGCGATCCCGTGTGGGATGTATCGACCAGAATGTGCTGGTGAGACTCGGCATCTTCCAGCTCGATCCAGCCGGCCTTGGGTAGAGTGTACTCCCTCGGGTCGTCAACGGTTATCGCAACAACTTCGTGTCGCTGGGAGAGCTGACGTAGCGGCACCTGCCATCCCGTTGCGCGGAAGTCGGAAAGTACGACCACGATGGAGTGGTGCCTCAGCAGGCGCGACGCGTAGGCCAGCGCCGGGGACAGGTTCGTACCGTGTCCCTTGGGATGAAACGCCACCAGGTCACGGAGGATGCGCAGCGCGTGGAGTCGTCCCTTGGCAGGCGGAACTACATGCTCGATGTCCTCCGAGAAGATCAGCGCACCTACCCGGTCATCCTGGCGGGCGGCTGCCAGCGCTAGGACCGCGGCTACCTCGACACCCTGCTCCGATTTCCTCACGGGGGCGCCGAACTCCTCCGACCCGGATCTGTCCACCACCAGGAGAAGGGTGAGTTCACGCTCTTCCTCGAACGTCTTTACGTACGGCGAGCCCATCCGGGCCGAGACATTCCAATCGACCGAGCGGTAGTCGTCCCCGGACTGGTAGGCACGGACCTCGGAGAACTCGATCCCCTGCCCGCGGAACACCGAGCGGTACTCACCGGAAAACAGCGTGTTGACGAGGTGTCGGGTCCGGAGCTCAATCGCCTTGACCTGCCGCAAGACGTCGGGCGAGACGAGCCTGGACGGTGTAATCACGGCACGTCGACCGCCTCGAGCAGCTTGGTGACGACGCCGTCGGGCGTCACGTCTTCAGCTTCGGCCTCGAACGTGAGGAGCACGCGGTGCCGCAGGACGTCGGGAGCCATGGCCTTCACGTCTTCGGGCACCACGTACGCACGGCCTCGCAGGAATGCGTGGGCACGGGCCGCGCGCGCCAGATAGATCGAGGCACGGGGGCTCGCGCCGTAGGCGATGAGCGGTTTGACCTCGTGCAGGCCGACGCTCTGCGGCTCCCGGGTCGCGCGTACGACATCGACGATGTAATCCACGATCTTCTGGTCCATGTACAGTTCCGAGATCGTGCGTCTCAGAGTCAAGACGTCTTCTGGCTCGGTCACCCGCGCGATCCCGATCGGCTGGTCCCCCGCCATGCGCCACAGGATCTCCTTCTCGTCTTCCCGCGAGGGATACCGCACGTGGATCTTGAGCATGAAGCGGTCCAGCTGGGCCTCGGGAAGCGGGTAGGTTCCCTCCTGCTCGATCGGGTTCTGAGTGGCCAACACCAGAAACGGTTCCTCGAGGGGGTGCGTCTCATTCCCTATGGTCACTTGCTTTTCCTGCATCGCCTCGAGCAGCGCCGCTTGGACTTTTGCCGGAGCGCGGTTGATCTCGTCCGCCAGGATCAGGTTCGCGAACAAGGGACCGCGCTTCGGATAGAAGTCTCCCGTCTTCTGGTCGAACACCATCGTGCCGATGATATCGGCAGGCAAGAGATCGGGCGTGAACTGAATCCGCTGGAACCGCGCGTGGATCGTCTCGGCGAGACTCGAGACGGCGAGGGTCTTCGCCAAGCCAGGCACGCCCTCCAGCAGGATGTGCCCTCCCGTGAGGAGACCCACGAGCAGCCGCTCCACCATCTCCTCCTGGCCCACCAGCCTCTTTGCCACCTGCTCCACGATCGCGCCGGTGAGTGACGCGTCCACCGCCTGTGCGGCGCGAGTAGTCATCGCTTGATGCGCTCTCCTTCGTCTTCGTACCGGAAGACCCAGGTGACGAACCGCGACGGCGTGATCTCGTCCGACGCCTCGAGGGCATCCCACTCCACATCGCTGCCGCTCCCGGCGACCCGCTCGCGTGCCTGTTCGACCACCCGCTTGGCGCGTGCCACCCAGGTCCGACAGTTCGCCGCCCTAAGATCCACCCACCCCCGCGCCGCCGCCCGATCGACGTCGCCCTCGGCGGGCGGCACCATCACCTCTTCCGCTCTATAAACGTTCCCGTCGGAGGCTACTATCGGAAGACCCACGGAAATGATGGTCGATCGGAGAGCGACGTCGCTCTCGATCAGGTGGGTCGCTTGCTCCGCCAAACTATCGGCATCCCCGCCGGCCAGCTGGGCGAAGGAGCCGCACAACCTCGAGAGGATGTACGACTCATAGAGCATCTTGGTCAAGCGGGGCGGTCCCAGCATCTCGAAAGCGATCGACCTCACCCCGTGCTCCTCCTCCGTGCGGCGCAAACGCTCCACGGCGTACTTGCGCAGCAAGCCGGATCTGTAGGTCGGTCCGGCCGTGGCAGAATCGAGCGCCGCCACTACGTTCTTGCCGGATGCGCGCCCCTGGAGCTCCATCACCACGTAGTCGGCTACTTCTTCCGGCGTGATGAATTCCATCTGGCCCAGCGAGGTGACCGTCTCGAACTCCTCCCGAGCGAACTGTCCGTTCTCGCCCGTGTCCGCATAGACCGATTGCAGCACGTTCCCCGTGTCGGCCCAGCCTTCCGGTTTCGGCCCGAAGGCGTCCTCCACTGTCAGGCGCTGCGGGCAGTCGTACAGCCTGACCGGCCTGCCGCGCCGCCGAATCGGCCCGTACGCGATCTCGCGCCACGCGATGGCGGCTGTGGGCTTGATCTCGGTGATGGCGGGAGCCCCGGGTGTACGCCCCGCGAGGAACAGTAGCAGGGAATGCGCCCCGGCCACCGCAGATTTCGTGAGCAGCGTTCGCGAGGGTCGTTCCTCCGAGTGAGTGTAGGGAATGTTGAACCCCATGCCCCCGGTGCCGCTGGTGCCGATCTTCACGTACGCCTCGGTCCCCGCAGCCCGCATAGCCTCCAGCAGTATCTGCACGTGCCGGATCAGCTGCGGCATCGGGATCGAGAGCACGTGCCGATCGGCGCACTCGCGAGAGACGGAGCCGTTCTGGGCAGCGGTTAGCAGATCGCTGGCACTGTGAAACACGTCCTGATATGCGAACGCCGTGGCAGTGTTGATGCAGTCCACCACGGCGCCGGGACGCGTCCGCCGGAACAGCTGATAGAGAAAGCTCCGCTCAAGAATCCCGGAGTCCAGCTCCGCAAGAACGTCGTCTAGCACCAACTGCCGAAGCGACTGATCGGCCTGCACGTCGCCAGCAGTCATCTTGGCCACACGCTCCGGCACGAACACGTTGCCCCACTCGCCGTCCAGCTCCGT
>JBHIEQ010000066.1:0-10089 GCA_046760725.1 Gemmatimonadales bacterium | reverse complement strand
GAAGGCGTACTTGGTGACGGTGTCGCGGTCGTCGTCGGTGTCAATCCAGGTTACGTGCGCCAGGCGTACACGGAAGCTCATCTCGGTCAGCTCGTTGAATGCACGGTAGATCAGGTACTCCAAGAGGACCGATTGCTCGTACTCACTCCTGCGGTCCTGACAGTGTGTGACGACCTTGAGGCTGTTCTGGCCGGCGAACGGCGTCCCCGGAACCTGGCTCCGCCGAAAGTCGATCCGGATTGGGGGGAAGCCGCAGATGCGCCTCATGAGGCGCGTCTTGCCCCTCGTCTTGAGGCGCACGTCCAGCCTCGCCTGCTCGCCTCCCTCGGTCTCGTAGCTGAGCGTTCCCGGGTGGTATTCGCTCTCCTGCTCTCGCTCTCGGAAGATCGTCTTGAGTGGGGCTTCGAGGGTCAAGGTCAGAACGTCATTTGACTCGAACAACGGAACGGGATCCAGCGTCGCGGTTTCGTCCCGCTGAGTCAAGGCAGTTGTAGGGAGCAACTGAACGACGAGTGCGGCCAACACGTAGCTTCTCATGGTGCGATCACTGCCTGGTTGTGTGTGACAGTCAAAATGGAGCCTCAGTTCCGAGAAAGCGAGGGATGGGACGGACGCGGATGACGCGGAGGACGCCGACGACGCGGCGTTATCCTTAAGAGTGGCCTGAGGGAGGATCGTCGATGGCGCAACCGAATCGATCGCTGTTGCCGCGGGAGCACGGTGCTTACGCCGAGCTGGGGTTCCCCCTCCTCTCGGGACTGGGACTGGGGCGACCCGGCGTCGCCGCATTCAGCTTTGCATTGGCCGCCGTGCTCTTCTTTCTGCTGCATGAGCCGCTGGCAATCCTGGCCGGCGTGAGAGGAGAGCGGGTGCTCCGGGAACACGGCCCTCGGGCCCGGAGTCGAGCCGCGCTGATCGCTGCTGGTGGTCTCACGGCTGGAACGCTCGGGCTGCTCGCTGCGCCGGCCGCGGCGCGAGTTGGGGCTCTCATCCCGGGCGGCTTCGCTCTGGCGTTGGCTCCACTCGCCTTGACGGGAAGAGTCAAGAACTTGGCCGGGGAGATCCTCGTTGCGGCGGCACTCGCAGGAACGCTCGTGCCGGTGGCTCTGGCGAGCCGGGTCGAGTGGTCCTACGCCCTTCTGGCCAGTTGCGTCTGGTTCGCGAGCTTCGCCCTCGCCACGTTCACCGTGCATGCGCTCAAGGCGAGAGTCAAGCAGCACTTGAGTCCCCCGTGGACGGTGGCCGCAGCGCCCGTCCTCGGAATGATCATTCTCGCGCTCGGTATCGCCATCGGCTACAGCGGAATGGTGCCGCCCCTTACGGCGGCGGCTCTGCTGCCCCCCGCCGTCGCGACGCTCGCGGTGAATGCGGTCGCGGTACACCCTCGGCGGCTGAGGCGGGTTGGATGGTCGCTGGTAGCGGCCAACGTCCTTACGGCTGCGCTGCTCTTGGGAGGTCACTGAGCGACCGGGAAGTCAGTTGCGTCTCCGGCCATCGCTCTCACTTTCGTACGACCGTGAACCTGTGGAACTGCCAGCGAGAGAGGGGACTCAACCCGGATTCACGTCTCAGTTTCAGTGCCGTTTCCGCCGATATCAAGTGCTCGCCACGCGCCCGCGGGTCGCCGAAGGTGTAGGGCACCCCGCCGCTCCTCTCGGTCTCGACATAATCCTCGACCTGCTCGCCCAGGTCCGCCCGGTCGAGATCGAACGGCACCCATGGGGTAGTCGCAACCACACCGTCATGCCGATAACGCCCGTCCGACGGCTCGGTGCACAGGCTGTGTATCCGTTCGGGGCCGTACTGGAAAGAGACCTGCAGAAAGACACTGCCGCCTTCTTTGAGGTACTCGAGCGCGTCTCGCACAATCAGCCGCCGGAACGAGAAGCCGTCATCTCCTTCGCTGGCAGGCGGATTAGCGATCACGAAATCCAGCTCTCCCCTGATCTCGTCCAACACGGCGCGACCCGTACCCGTCAGAGGGAGGAAAGAATCCGCTCGAAGCGTTGTCACGCGATGCGTGACACGATTCAGCCGTGCGTTCTCCCGGGCTACGGCCACGTTTTGCTCGAGGACGTCGAGCGCGATCACCCATCGTACGTGGGCGAGCTTGGCAGCCGCGATCGCGAGGCAGCCGGTCCCACATCCCCAGTCCAATCCGATCCCGTGGAAGAGGTGGGGATTACGGCTGATACCCTCGAGACAGATCCGGCTCGCGGGCGTGAGCGGGTAGGTTCCTCGAGGGTGTCTCACGGTGATCGGCGCGAGCGGGCCGATTACTTCCTCGGTAAGGACCGTCTCCTCGGCGGGTAGCAGATTGCGGGGACTGCGGACGGGGACGCGCAACCGCGGGCCTCACGGGTGGTCTTGTTGATAAGATGCAACAGGGGGCGAGGGGGGGCGAGGGGGGACGAGGGGGGCGATCGGAAGGGGGGCGCGATGTATCTTTACGTCCACTCTCGAACGATAGCCTCGAGGATCATGACCACTGAAATCGATTATCTCGGTGAAGTCGATCGCTACAGTGCCAGGAACTATCTGCCTCTACCCGTGGTCCTGTGCCGCGGCGAGGGAGCGTGGGTGTGGGATGTCGATGGCAACAGGTACCTCGACTGTCTCGCCGCGTATTCGGCGCTCAATCAGGGACACAGGCATCCGGCGATCATAGCCGCGGCACGCGAGCAACTAGAGCGCCTTACGGTCACGTCGCGCGCGTTCCACAACGACCAGATGGGCCCGTTCCTACACGAGCTGTGTGACCTGGCCGGTTACGAGAAGGCGCTTCCGATGAACACGGGTGCGGAAGCGGTGGAGACGGCAATCAAGGCGGTTCGCCGCTGGGGCTACCGCGTGAAGGGGATCTCCCCCGATAAGGCGGAGATCGTCGCATGCGAGAACAACTTCCACGGTCGCACGACCACCATCGTTTCGTTCTCGAGCGAGCCGCCGTATCGCGACGGCTTCGGGCCGTTCACGCCGGGCTTCAAGCTCATTCCCTTCGGTGACGCCGATGCGCTGGAAGCCGCGATCACGCCGAACACGGCGGCGTTTCTGGTGGAGCCGCTCCAGGGGGAAGGAGGGGTGATCGTACCGCCAGAAGGCTATCTCGAGCGAGCCGCAGAGCTCTGCGCGGCCAACCGGGTCTTGCTCGTGGCGGACGAGATCCAGACCGGCCTCGGGCGTACGGGCAAGCTGTGGGCGAGCGACTGGGAGGGGGTGCGGCCCGACGTACTGGTGGTGGGAAAGGCGCTCGGTGGCGGTGTGTATCCCGTGTCGGCCGCTCTCGCCGACGACGAGGTCATGGCGGTTTTCCAGCCGGGTGATCACGGCTCTACGTTCGGCGGAAACCCGCTGGGTGCCGCGGTGGGTCGCGCCTCGCTCCGGGTGATCGTAGAGGAAAGGCTCTCGGAGAGGGCGCACGAGCTCGGCGAGTGGTTCATGCATGAGCTGCGGGGGATCTCATCGCCGCACGTGAAGGAGGTGCGCGGCAGGGGGCTCATGATAGGAGTGGAGGTGAAGCCCGAGAGTGGAACGGCGCGGCCGTTCTGCGAGGCACTCGCCGAGCGTGGGATCCTGGCCAAGGAGACTCACGAGCAGGTCATCCGGTTCGCTCCCCCGCTTGTGGTCGAGCGGGAGGCGCTGGAGTGGGCGCTGGGGAAGGTTCGGGAGGTACTGGCGGGATAAGATCCTCGCGGACCGCTGGTCCTAATCCGCAGTTCACCGCACCTTACCCAAACGCAGCTGATCTTGGCCCGACTGTCCGGGAGGATCCATGCATAATCACCGCGCTGTCACCTTCGTCCGCCTGAGCATCGCCGTCCTCGTGCTCGCGCCGGCGGTCCACGCTCAGGACCTCAGTCTGCTCGACGCCGAGCACACTCGGCTGATCCTCCAGGAGGTATCGGGGGACGCCGCCTACGAGCACATCAGGTTCATGACGCACTTCCATCGGCCGCGGGGCGGATCGGACAACCTCTGGCGGGTGGCGCAATACTACGAGGAGAAGGCCCGCGAGTACGGGCTCAGCGACGTCAGGCTCATCAAGCAGGCGTCCACTACGCTGCCGTGGAACGCCAAGTTTGCAGATCTGTGGATCGTGGAGCCGACGCCCGAGCGCATTGCCAGTACGCTCCAATCACCCCTGCACCTCGCCGATTACAGTCGCTCCGCGGATGTTACCGCCGAGCTGATCGACATCGGCGCTGGGACGCCGGCCGACTACGAGGGGAAAGAGGTAGAAGGAAAGGTCGTGCTCACACACGGATCGATCGGCGCCGCGATGCGGGAGGCCGTGTGGGAGCGCGGCGCGCTGGGCATCGTGTGGTATCCGGATCCGCTGGGCACAATGGGCGTTGCGAGCGCGGCCGGTTTCTCGCGGCCCGACCAGCTTCGCTGGGTGAGTGTGCCTAGGGAAGGCCCGGAGGGGAGGGAGCCCACGTTTGCGTTCGGGCTCAGCGTACGGCAAGGGATCGAGCTGTCCAACCGGCTGGCCAGAGCTGACGAGCCGATCGTCGTGCACGCCAAGGTGGACGCGTCGGTCGGCTCGCTTCAGGGCACCGAGCCATGGCAGGTAATGGTGGAGGCATTCATCCGCGGGAGCGACCCCCGGCTCGGACAAGACATCGTGCTCACGGGCCACCTGCAGGAAGAGGGAACGTCGGCCAACGACGACGCGAGCGGAACGGCGAGCGTACTGGAGATCGGCCGCGCACTCACCAGGTTGATCAGCGGCGGCAGGCTGCCTCGTCCACGCCGCAACATCCGCTTCTGGTGGGTGACGGAGATCGGAAGCGAGAGACAGTACTTCGCCGACCACCCGGAGGCCCGCCGGCAAATGTGGGTGAACGTCAATCAGGACATGGTGGGAGCGAACCAGGCGCAGGATGTCATGCGAAAGCAGAACGTCACGCGCGTGCCTGCGACGCGGTTCCATTTCTTCAACGACGTAGTGGAGTCGGTAGTCAAGTTCATGGTAGCAGCGAACACGGCGGAGCTGGCGCAGGCCCAGAACGGAATCCAGTTCTACCCAACTGCTCATCTCGCTCACTTGGGTACGCGGCACCGCTACAACGCCGAGATGATCTTCTTTCACAACAACACGGATCATATGACGTTCACGGAGACACCGATCGGCATCCCGGCTGTCACGTTCACGAACATGCCCGACCACTACATCCACTCGAGCGACGACGACCTGTGGAACATCGATCGCACGCAGCTCGGGCGGAACGCGGCGAGTGTGGCGCTGATCGCCTACATCATGGCCACGGCCGACGAGGGCAGCGTCGCTCGGCTCGCTGCTGCGACGGTTGGTCGAGGACTTCAACGATTGGGGCGGAACCTCGAGCTCGGATTGTCATGGATCGCGCGCGATCCCGAACCCGCCCCGGCGTATGCTCGGGCCCACGACCAACTGTGGTACGCGGCGGAGCGCGAGCGTTTAGCGCTCAGATCACTGAGCGAGATCCATCCCGGCGCGGCCGCAATGGCCCGCGACCTCGTGAGAGAGCTGGAACGGCGCGAGGCGCAAGCAGTTCGGGAACTGGATATCGCCTACCGGCACAGAACGGGCGGCCGGCCGCCGCAACAAGAGCGCAGCGATGTAGAGCGGCACCTCGAGGATCTTCGGCCGGCTGTCATCGCCGGACCCACGGAGTTTCTCACCGGACGGTCGCGGTTGCCCTTCGTGCGCGGACTGCACTCGCTCATGGCGTTCGAGGTATTGAACGCGGTCAACGGTGAGCGCAACGGCCTCGACATCTATCGCTACGTCGCGGCGGAGGCTCGCGAGGCGGGCGAGCACTACTATGGAACCGTGGCTCCCGCGGCCGTGCTGGAGTATCTGGAGGGAGCGGCGGAAGCGGGGCTGATCAGGCTGAAATAGGGATTGGAGACCGCAAAGTTCCTCAATCTTCGATCTGCATTCCCGTAATCCCGAGTCGCACTACGTACTGCACGTCCAGCTCGTCGCGCCACACGCCGTAGATCTTGTCATCTCGGAACAACCGCGGCGCGAACCTGGGCGGCATCGTCACGACTCCCAGATATCGTCCTCGGGCGTCGAACACGTCCCAATCGGGGGCGCCGATGTCCTCGATGGGGTTGAACGACCGCCGTTGCTCCTCCGTGAGATCACCCACGGACTGAAAGTGCTGCACCCAGATCGTCCCCCGCGGACCGGCTTGGATGCCGGAGAACGCCGGGAAGAACTCGCCGAAGTTGATCATCTGCCGCAGTCGGGGAATCATATCCGGAGGGACGCCGGCGTCTCGCCACGCCCGCTCAATGAACCCCATGAACGCGTCCTTGTCCCCGTCGCTCACGGGTATGCGCTCGAACGGCTTCGTGATTATCCGCTCGAGGCCTCCACCTTCGGCGTATACCGAGATGCGGTACTGATCGTTCACTCCGTAGAGCACCCTAAGCTCGTCGGTCACGTCCCACGCAGGCTCGGGCGAGAACAGGTTGATCTCCGGTGATCGGCCGCCGAGGTTGAGCGTTCCGCCAGAGGCAAACCTGGCCAGCGTATCGGTCACCGTGCCGTCGGTCGCGATCCGGATGATCGCGTCCATGGAATCCGGCGCGGGCCGCTCGGGAAGCGAGAGCGGCCGCACCTGCTCCACGATGACGCCGTCGGCCGTGGCGCCCCATAGCATTGGCAGTCCCTTCTCCAACTCCATCGGAAAACTCCCCAAGCTGGTGCCGTCCGGCGCGTAGCGGTTGACGCGTTGGTTGCCCATGTCCGGCACCAGCAGTGTGTCGCCCGGCCCCATCAGGACGAACGTCACCCCCTGTCCAATCTCGCCTGGGCCACCCCCGGGGCCCCCAACGGTGCGCTCGTACGTTCCGTCCGACGCGAACACCTTGACGTGCTGCCCCTGCATATCGACCACGAAGATGCGGCCGTCGGAGCCTACGGCGATGAAGCCCACCTGGCCGAACTGGTACTCCGGCTCGCTCTCGACGGCTCCGATTCGAAGCTCTTCCACAAGGGTCCATGCATCACCCGGGCCCCAGATCCCCCGCTCTGAATTCGATACGATCTCAACACCGGCGCTGTCGGCGACAGTGCCGCTCCACTCCCGCTCTCCTGAGCAGGCGGCGGCCCCAAGAGTCGCGACCAGCGCGGCTGCTATGATCCTCGATTGCACGTGATTTTCACCTCAAACAGATCATCTCAATCTCGCCCCGTGGTACCGGCGGGGCCACCACCTAGAAGCGATCCACGCGAAGAGCATCGAGCACCACCGACGGCTTTTCGTCCAACACGCACTCCGCCACGATCTTCCCCGTGATCGGGCCCAAAGTGAGGCCGAGCATGGCGTGGCCTGTTGCGATGAAGAGCCCGCGGACCCCGGGCACCGGGCCGATCACTGGAAGCCCGTCCGCAATGCACGGCCGCAGCCCGCACCACTCCGACGTGGACTTGGCCTCGCCCATTCCCTCCAGGTAGCGGCTCGCCGCGTTCGTGAGCTGCTCGAGACGCGGGCGTCTGATCTCGTGGTTGACGCCCGAGAACTCCAGCGTTCCCGCGAATCGTACGAATTCACCCATCGGCGTGCAGAACACGGATGTTTCACCAAGCATGCAAGTGTGGCGAAGCGCCGGCGTCTCGTTATCGCGGGGGACCCGATCCCGGTGGTATCCCTTGCCCGCCTGAAGCGGGAGCCGCACCCCGAAACCCTCTACGAGATGTTGGCTGTAGGCTCCTGTCGCGATCACCACCGCGCGGGCCGGCAAGGACTCGCCGCCCGCGGTCCTCACACGCTCCACCGAAGCCGAGCGCCTCACGACTTCGGTCACCTCGGCGCGAGTTCGGAACTCCACTCCGTGGGCTCGCGCTCGCTCCGCCAGCTCGACTACGAAGCGATACGGGTTGAGGGTGGCCGCCTGCGGATTAAAAACCCCACCCACTACCTCGCGTTTGAGGACCGGTTCCCTCTCGCGCAACCGGTCTCCGTCCAGCACCTGAGGCTCGAATCCGTAGCGGCGCATGATCTCCGCTTCGCGCACGGTGCCTCTCAATCCCTCGTTCGTGAGAAACACTTCGTAGTAGCCGTCGGGCCGGTAACCGCAATCGAGTTGTTCACTCGAGACCAGTTCCTCGAACAGAGCGGGGGTCGCGTGGCTCAATGGAGCCAGCGCGCGCATCGTTTCGTCCAGCCTGCGGGCACTGCAATTCCTGCTGAAGATCCAGAACCATCGCGCCAGCGCGGGATCCAGCCGCGGTGCGATGTAGAGGGGACTAAGGGGATCTCCCAGCGATCGCAATGCCTGCTTCAAGCGGCCCGGCTTGTTGATGGGCGCATGACCGGGTGCGATCGTGCCGGCGTTGCCGAACGAAGCCGCCTTCCCCACGTCGTCACGTTCCAGCACGACCACTCTCGCGCCGCGCTTGGCGAGAAAGTATGCGCAACAGACACCGATTACGCCGGCGCCAACGATGACGATGGGTCGTCCGTTACCCCGCAATGCTATACTCGTACCGGCCGCGGACGAGCTCGCCGCTTACGAAGCGGTGCAGCCGAAACAGGTCCGCGGGAAACTCGGGGTTGGACTCCTGGGTCAGCAGGTCGGCTACCATGAGACCCACCGCAGGGCCGAGCTTGAATCCGTGGCCGCTGAAACCGGAGCAGAGATAGCAGCCGCTCCCGACGCGCACCTGATCGACAATCGGATGCCAGTCGGGGGTCACCGCGTAGAGGCTCGCGAACCCTCCCCTGCTCTCGCTCTGCTCCATCGGCGGGCAACGCCGCACGAAGCGCTCCGCCACGTGCTCCACGAAGTCATCAGCGACGTGCTTGACGTAGTCGTCCGGATCCACCACGGCGTCGGCCTCTGACGGATCGATCGATCCCGCGATCGTGAGGTTGCCGGTCTCGGCGCGGAGATACACGCCGTGAATGAAGTCCATGATCACGGGGTGTCCGCCGTACTGATCCGGTCGCTTGAAGACCGCAACCTGCACTCGGCAAGAATCGATCGGCACGTCTATCCCGGTGATCTTCGCCACGCGAGCGGCCCAGGGTCCCGCGCAGTTAACGACTATCGGGGCGTCGAACGCATCGGTCTGCGTATCGACTCCGGCCACCCTGTCGCCGATCATGCGGATTCCAGTAACCTCAGTGCCGACGCGGAACGTGGCCCCGTGGCGCTTGGCTGCCTCCGCATATGCCGTGACCGTGAGATGCGCATCTGCGTAACCGCCTTCCGGCTCATAGGCCGCAGCCACGACGTCGCCGGTCTCCATCTCCGGTACGAGCTCTCTCAGCTCGTCGGGAGCCACGAGTTGCGTACGGATTCCCAGGCCCTGCTGGAGGGCGACGTTTGCCTCAAGAGCGGACTTGTCCTTCGCCTGAGCGATTGCCACCCAGCCTGTTTGCTGGAAACCACACTCGCCCCCCACCGCGTCGTCGAAGTTTTGGAACACCCGCAGGCTGTGCAGCGCCATGCGGGCGGTCAACTCATGGGAGTAGTGTTGCCGGATGATCGCGGACGACCGCCCGGTACCACCCGCGCCGATCGTCTCGCGCTCAAGGACCGTTACTGCGAGACCGCGCTTGGCCAGTTGAAAGGCGGTGCTGCACCCCATGATGCCGGCACCGATGATGATGACATCCGCAGTCTGTCGCACTCTTCAACCTCACTCCCGCAACGGACACCGCGGCGTTCTCGTGCCGTGACTGCAGTGCTGCGAGCTACCGCGTACCGCGGTCACTCCGCCACAGCGCCATCCGTCACGGAATCGGCCGTTCCACCATGATACGGGGGTAAGCCCCGGCAATGCGGTTGATCTCCTCGATGCGCGACTCGACCAGCGCGCTCAAGCTGGATATCAGCTCGTTGGTCTCTTCTTCAAGCTCCCGGAGTCGCACCACCTCGCCCTCCGTGGGGCGGGATGCAGCCCCGGTGACCGATCGCATGAGGGAGAACAACTCTTCTCTCAGTCTGGGTCGTTGCCGGTAGTTCATCCGAGGTGGCGGCCGTAGAGCTCGATCGAGCCACGCCTCTATCTCATCGACCGCGGACGTGCACGCCGTCTCCAGCTCCTCCTGAATCCTCGCCAGGCGTGCCTGAAGTCGCTGGGCC
>JBHIEQ010000065.1:0-10145 GCA_046760725.1 Gemmatimonadales bacterium | reverse complement strand
TCGCCATCGGCGCCGAGCACCGCAAACCCGTTGTCGTACACGCCCGCGACGCGGACGAGGACATGGCGGCGATACTGCGCGCCGCGGAAGGCGCGGTGGAGATCGTGTTGCATTCCTTCAGCTCGGGTCCGGCGGTCTTCGAGGCCGCATTGGCGGCGCGCGCCTATTTTTCGTTCAGCGGAATGGTGACGTTCAACAGCTGGACGCACGACGAATTCGTGACCGCCTGCCCTGCCGACCGTTTACTGGTGGAAACCGACGCACCCTACCTGGCACCGTACCCGCACCGTGGGAGGCGCAACGAGCCGGCTTACCTAGTTCGCACCGCGGAACGGGTGGCGCAAGCGCGGGGAACGACGCTCGACGACCTGGCCGAGCTGACCAGTGCAAACGCCGGCCGGTGCTTCGGGCCCCGCGTGCTGACGAGCGAGACAACTCATAAATGACTCAAGTCACAATTCCAACAGATATTGCAATCGCCCAGGCGGCGTCTCTGCGCCCCATTGCCGATGTCGCCGCAGATCTCGACATCTCGCCCGACGACCTCGTGCTCTATGGCGAGCACAAGGCGAAGGTGCGTCTCCGAGCCGCGCAAGGACGGGAACGCCGCGGGCGACTGGTCCTCGTGACGGGGATCAATCCGACCGCGGCAGGCGAGGGCAAATCTACCGTGACCATAGGAGTCACCCAGGCCCTGCGGACGATGGGCCACAACGCGGTCGTGTGCCTCAGGGAGCCGAGCCTGGGCCCCGTGTTCGGCATCAAGGGCGGAGCGGCCGGAGGAGGGTACGCCCAGGTCATTCCCATGGAGGACATCAATCTGCACTTCACTGGCGACTTCCACGCGATCAGCAGCGCCCACAACCTGCTGGCCGCGCTGCTGGACAATCACCTGCACCAGGGAAACGGACTGAACATCGACCAGAGGCGCATCACCTGGCCGCGTACGCTCGATATGAACGACCGCGCGCTGCGCAACGTGATCATCGGACTGGGCGGGCCGCTGGGAGGCGTGCCCCGAGAGGACCGCTTCGTTATCACACCGGCCAGCGAGGTCATGGCGATCATGGCGCTCGCCAGCGGTTTCGAGGATCTGGAGGAGCGCCTGGGCAACATCATCGTGGGGCTCACGCGGCAAAGGGAGCCCGTGCGCGCTGCTCAACTGAAAGCGCAGGGCGCGATGACCCTGCTGCTCAAGGATGCGCTGCTCCCCAACCTGGTCCAGACGCTGCAGGGTGGCCCGGCTTTCGTGCACTGCGGACCATTCGGCAACATCGCGCACGGCTGCAACTCCCTGGTCGCGACGGATCTGGCGCTTCGTGTGGCGGACATCGTGCTCACCGAAGCGGGCTTCGGCGCGGACCTGGGCGCCGAGAAGTTCTTCGACATCAAGTGCCGCACGGGAAATCTCGAGCCGGAGGCGGCGATCATCGTCGCCACGGTGAGGGCGCTCAAGCTGCACGGCGGCGTCGCTAAATCGGATCTGGGGGATCCCGACCCGGGCGCCGTGGAGCGCGGATTCGCGAACCTGGAGCGACACCTGGAGAACCTCGAAAGGTTCGGCGTGCCCGCCATCGTGGCCCTCAATCGCTTCACCAGCGACACGGACGAAGAGCTCTCCGCGGTGCACGATGCGTGCGCCGCGCGCGGATCCCGCGTCGAGCTGTGCGAGGTCTGGGAAAAGGGCGGGGAGGGAGGGATGGATCTCGCGCGAGCGATCCTCGACACGCTCGAAGAGGCCAAGGCCAAGTTCCGCCCATTGTACGATATTCGAGCACCCATCAAGGACAAGATCGAGACAATCGCCACAGAGATCTATCGCGCCGACGCCGTCGAATACGACATGAAGGCACTGCGCGCAATCGATCAACTCGAGTCCACGGGTCTCGCGCACACACCCGTCTGCATGGCGAAGACGCAGTACTCCTTCAGCGACGAGCCGTCGGTGTTGGGCGCTCCCAAGGGCTTCCGAATCCATATCCGGGACGTCTATCCTTCGGCTGGCGCCGGATTCGTGGTCGCGCTCACGGGGGACATCATGACGATGCCTGGATTGGGCAAGACGCCCGCCGCAGAGAACATGAAGCTCCAGGCGGACGGCACGATCACGGGGCTGTTCTAGGAGGGAGACAGATGACGCCGGAAGTGATCGCAACGGACGACGCGCCGCAGGCCATTGGCCCTTACAGCCAGGCGATCGCTGCGGGAGATCAGGTGTTCGCGGCGGGCCAGATCGCGCTGGATCCAGAGACCATGGAAATCACGGGTACGGACGTCGCCGAACAGACGGCGCGCGTCCTCGCCAACCTGCGGGCGGTGCTTCGGGCGGCGGGCACCGGCTTGGAGAAAGTCGTCAAGACGACGGTGTACCTCGCCGACATGGCCGATTTCCCGGCTATGAACGAGGTTTATGCCAGCCACTTCGGCGGCCACAAACCCGCGCGCGCGACAGTCCAAGCGGGTGGGCTGCCAAAGGGAGCCCTCGTCGAAATCGATGCAATTGCAGTGAGATAGACCTGCCCGAGATGGCGGGAGACGGGGAGACGGGACCGGGAAGCGGTCGGGCTTGGGATGCCGAGGGAGCGGATTGGGCCTGGTGGCCTGCACGGTCTTCAAAACCGCTGGGAGGTGCCAGAGGCGGCTCCGGTGGGTTCGATTCCCACACGCTCCCGCCACCGGTCCTCCGGCTGGGGTTCCGTGCGCTGAGCGTCACATGCATACACATGAGCGGCAGTCGAATCAGGCTTGCATCGTGCACAACCCCTTCGCCGGGAGGGGACGCGGCGGCCGGTTGAGAGAGCGGCTACAGCGCGCCGCGAGA
Source organism: Gemmatimonadales bacterium (assembly GCA_046760725.1). GTDB lineage: Bacteria > Gemmatimonadota > Gemmatimonadetes > Gemmatimonadales > GWC2-71-9 > JBHIEQ01. The sequence goes on along the minus strand of JBHIEQ010000065.1, from coordinate 7,324 downwards.
CGGTTGGGCTGGGAGGTGGACGTGAGATCCACGCGGAGGGCGGGACACGAGGTCGAGCTCGCCGCGGAGGCGAGACTCGAGGGCTGGCCCGTCGTGGTCGCGGCGGGGGGCGACGGGACCGTGCACGGGGTAGCCAACGGCCTCCTGGCCGACGGCCCCACCGACGTGACTCTCGGGCACGTGCCTCACGGTACCGGTAACGACTTCGCGAAGCTCCTGGGACTGCGCCGCGGGCCGATCGAGCGAAATCTCCCGCTCATCCTGCGCGGCCGGGAACGCCGCTTCGATGTCGGGAGTGCTCTGGGGGAGCATTTCCTGAACACACTCGGCGTAGGCTTCAGCGCGGAGGTCGTAAGGCAGCTCTCCGGGTTCGCCCAGCCCCGGGGGTTCGGACTCTATCTGGCAGCCGTTTATCGGACATTCTTCGGCTTCCGCCCCCCCACGCTCCGGGTAGTGACGGGCGATTACGATGAAACCGGCCCGCTGATGATGCTCGAGGTCGGGATCGGGACCACCGCCGGAGGGGGATTCAGGCTACTACCCGATGCCCAGCCCGACGACGGCGAGTTGGACGTGTGCGTGATCCGCCGCGTCGGGCTGCTGGAGTTCTTGCGATATGTCCCAAGGGTCGTGAGGGGCACGCACACGCGGCTGGATCCCGTCGATATGCTTCGCACGGCACGTATCAGGGTGGAGAGCCGGGGAGAACCTCTCACCGTTCACCTGGACGGTGAGCTGAGACTTCCGGGTGAGCGTAGTGTAGAAATCAGCGTCGAGCCGAAGCATCTGAGGGTTCTCTGCGCACCATACTGATCTTGCTGCTGGTACTCGGGATCGCGCCGCCTATGACGGCGCAGATCCCGATGCGGCCGCCTCAGCAGCAGGGACCTCCGTCACCTGAGGATACGGTCAAGGTCCCCCCGTTCCGCTACGAGCCCCCCGTCTCGCCCATGGGCGCGATGTGGCGCTCGCTACTCTTGCCCGGCTGGGGTCAGTCGGTGCTCGGGCGGAGACTCACCGGGGGCGTGTTCATTTTCTGGGAGGGGATCACCTTCGCGATGACGGTCAAGTCAATGCGCCAGCTACACTATCAGGAGCAGGTGGGTGCCGAAACGGTCGAGGACAAGCGCCAGGAGGTACAGGACTGGGCGGTGCTGCTCGCGTTCAATCACCTCGTGGCCGCGGCCGAGGCCTTCGTGTCGGCCCAGCTGTGGGATTTTCCGGGCAATCTGGAGACCCGGCACCTGCCGAGCGGGGACGTGGGCGCAGGTTTCAGAATCGCGATCGCTCGGTGATCACCCGCACCAGCCTTCCATGCCGAACCGCTTGAGCTCCGGCCCGTGCGGCGTGATCAGGGCGAAGCACCCACCCTCCATCCATGCGCCCGGATTGAGGTACCAGCGATCGTCTCCCACGCGCTCGATGACCGGCCGGTGTGTGTGGCCGAGGATCAGAAGATCCAGTTCGGTGCGGTTCGCCAGGATTCGCCTGGCGTAGTCGAGCTGCCGTGCGGCCGACTTCTCGTATCTGTCCTCAGTGGCCCACTTGCCCGGCATTGATTCGGACAGCCGGCGAACGAGGCGCAACCCCAGGTCTGGATGGATCCACCGGAAAGCCCTGGCAGTCGCAGGATGGTGTACTATTGCGTGCAGCACGCGCGAGCGCGGCTCAGGATCTGCAACGCCGTCTCCGTGGGCCACGAGTGTGCGCCAGCCCGCCAGCTCCAGCTCGACCGCCTCTCGGTGGAACTCGACACCGACCTGGTCACGCCAGAACCCACCTCCCCAGCGATCGTGGTTGCCTCCCGTCACCACCACCCGCACCCCGGTCTCGACTACGGCCCTGAGCTCCGCCAGCGTGGGGAACGCGGCGCGCGGTATCACCGTGCGGTACTCGAACCAGAAGTCAAAGAGGTCCCCGTTCACGACGAGGCACGCCGCCATTCGTGGGACGGAGCGCAAGAATCGCCTGAACGACGCCCCCACCTCTTCGGACGCGTACCCGAGATGGGCGTCGGCGACGACCACGGCGAATCTTTGGAGATCGGGCGCGCAGCTGGGCACGGGAGGACTATAGAGCGGGGCAGTGGAGGCTCGCAAGCGCCCGCCTCTATGTAGTTTTGTGCAGGGCGCGCTGTATCGCGAGCGCGTGGTCATGACAACCCAGGAGGGGCAGTACCGTGAAAGCGCAGAGTGGGCAACCGTGGGACGGCGTTACCTGTTCGGAGTTCCGCGTGCGCTACGTGGAGACGGACCAGATGGGTGTGGCTCATCACGCGAACTATCTCGTATGGTGCGAAGCCGCACGCACCGACCACATGAGAGAGAGGGGCGTGAGCTACCGGTCTCTCGAGGAACGGGGTATTAGGCTCCCGGTGGTCGAAGCGAGCCTAAAGTACCGCGCCCCCGCGAGATACGACGACGTCGTCCGCGTGCAATGCTGGGTGCGCGAGGCATCCAAGCGACGGGTCAGCTTTGGTTACGCGATCGAGCGGTCGGAGGACGGACGCCGTCTCGCAACGGCTCGAACGTCGCTCATCGCCGTGGATTCATCCCATGCGCTCGCTTCCATTCCACCGGAAGTGCGAGAGCGGCTTCTCGTGGTCCCGGACCCGGTGCGGCTGTGACGGAGAGGGGCCAACTCACGTCAACCGGGCTTCATAACTAATGATGTGGCAATGGCTTGCGCTTGACCGCCATGCGGTGCCCGCCTATTATGCCTTGGCTTCCGCAGGGGTCCTGGCTGGGGTATGGGCGTGCGCGCCCCGACCGGCCCCGCTGGTGCCGGAGCGGCTGCCTCGGATCTCCCTACGAGAGGTCCGTGAATGGGTCAGCGATTTCACACCCACTTCGGCGCTCCGATACGACCTGAGTTGGACGTACCAGACCCAAAGGGGGCGGGTGCGGGGTATCGCTGCGGTACAGCTAGCGCCGCCCGACTCGATCCGATTCGACTATCGGGGTCCGTTCGGCCGATCGGGTGCCGCGGTTGTGATCGGCGATTCGGTGTTGTGGTCCGAGCCAGAGGAGGATATCGAGAATCTCATTCCGGTGGCCCGGCTGTTCTGGGGAGCGCTGGGTATTGTTCCGGAGCCTCCGCGTGGAGTGGCGCTCACGGGTGGTGTCATCGGAGAATCTCGGGTATGGCGTCACGCAGAGGGCGGTGAGGTGTTCACTTATTTGGCTGCGCCGGGCGAGCGGCGCTCTTTGAAGGTGGAGATGTCGCAGCGGGGCACCGTGGTGGGGACCGTAGATGTTCAGTTCGAGGTGGCCTCGCGTGTGCCCGCCAGAGCCACCATGGTTTTTCCACGAGCCGCGACGGTTTTCGCGATCACCGTGGAGAAGGTTGAGGAGCTCCAGGGTATCGATCCGGGGATATGGCGTGAGCCCTAGGTTGCGAGCTGCGAGAGTGGCGCTGCCTGCGGCGTTGCTCGCGGGTTGTCTCTACGGGTTCGCCGGCGGGGGACTTCCGAGCCACATTCGAACGGCGGCGATCCTGCCGTTCGACAATCAGACGGCGGAGCCGGCTCTCACGCAGGAGGTCACCGAGGCGGTGGTTCAGGCGATTGAGGGGAGGCTGGGGCTCAGATCCGCGTCTGAAGCCACTGCCGACGCGGTGGTGCGGGGCAGCATCGTGCGCTACGAGCCGGACATCCCGCTGTCGTTCCAGGCTGGACAGCGCGGGCAAGTCGCGGTAACGCGGCGCAAGGTACAGTTGACGGTGAACGTCGAGATCTACGACCTACGGGAGGATCGAGTGCTGTGGCAGCGGTCGGGACTGGTGGTTGACGGTGAGTACGATCCTCCGCGTGAGGCCGATGGACGGAGGGTGGCGCTGGAGAAGCTGGTGACGGATATCGTGGACGGGGCGCAGTCGCAGTGGTGACCGCTCGAGGGGCCCTTTGGCGCAACCGGCGGGGGATGAGCCGTCTGGGCTGCCTCTTCACGCTCTTGATCCTCGTCTTCGGAGGGTACTACGCAGTGAACATCGGGGGCGTGTTCTTGGATTACTACCGCCTCCTGGACGAGATGAAGGCGAACGCTCGTCTCGCGACCAACCTCAATGATCAGACTATCATGCGGCGGATACTCGCCAAGGTGGATGAGTTGGGCTTGCCGGACGAGGCGCGCAAGGTCTCCATCAGACGCACCGCCCGGCCTCGCGAGATCAGGATAATGACATCCTACGAAGTGACCCTCGAGCTCCCGTTCATAGCCTACACCGTCCAATTCAATCCCGAAGCACGACAACCCTTGTGACGCGATGAGGCTGGCCCGGATCGTGGCGGGGCTGGGAGCGGTGGCGGTCGGGGTACCGACGCTGCTCTACGCCTTGTCAGCCGAAGGAGACGGGTCCGCAATCATAGTCCGGCTGTTCGTCGTCTTCGCCGTCATGCTGGTGGCGGGCAAGGTGTCGGGGGAGGCGTTCGAGCGCATCGGGCAGCCCGCGGTCGTAGGCGAGCTGATCGCAGGCATGCTCTTGGGTGGCAGCGTGCTCGGAGTGATCCCCACGGCTGAGGGTGACGCGCTGACGGAGATGGTGCGCATCTTCGCCGAGATCGGGGTGGTGGTGCTGCTGTTCGAGATCGGGCTGGAGACGGACCTGAGACAGCTCTTCAGGGTCGGGATCGGAGCTTCCACCGTCGCTGTGGTGGGAGTCTTCGTGCCCATGGTGCTGGGCATCGCTTTCTGGCTATCTCCCCTGGCTCCCACGGAGTTCGGCATCGCAAACCGGACGACCACGGCCATCTTCATCGGCGCCACGCTCACCGCCACGTCGGTGGGAATCACGGGTCGTGTGTTGCGGGACCTCAGGGCCATCCATTCCACCGAAGCCCGGTTGATTATCGGGGCGGCCGTGGTCGATGACGTTCTCGGACTCGTGCTGCTCGGTCTGGTATCGACGTTGGTCGCGGGCGGGGCAGTGACCGCGCTCAGCGTGAGCCGCTCATTGGGATTGGCGTTCGGCTTCCTCGTGGCGGCTATCGCAGTCGGGCTCGTGATCGCTCCCAGGATCTTCGACTTCATCGATAGGATGAGGGTGCGCGGGGTGCTTCTCGTGAGCGCCTTTGCGTTCCTCATGTTGCTCGCCGCGCTGGCGGATGTGGTGGGGTCCGCCATGATCGTCGGCGCTTTCGCGGCGGGAATCATCCTCTCGGGCACAAACCAGTTCGATCTCATCGGGGAGAAGATCAAGCCGGTCGCGGACATCTTCACCCCCATCTTCTTCCTGAGTATCGGGGCGCAGTTCGACGTGCGACTATTGAATCCCTTCCATACGGAGAACGCCGCAGTACTGGCTGCGGGAGTCGTCCTTTTCGTCATTGCGGTCGGGGGAAAAGTCATCGCGGGGTGGTCGGTGCCGTGGCGGAGGTTCAACCGAGTGGCCGTGGGCGTGGGGATGATCCCGCGGGGCGAGGTTGGTCTCATCTTTGCGAACTTGGGCCTGGTGAGTGGAGTCTTGAGTACCGAGTTGTTCGGGGCGATCCTGGTCATGGTCATAGGCACCACGTTTATCGCTCCGCCGCTCCTCAAGTGGACTTTTGCCCGGGGCGGCATGACGGAACCGGAACGGGCGCCCTCCGGCCCGGCGCGGCCCGGTGCGCCCGCACCGGGTGCCTCACCACCGCCCGCCGTGGAGCGCCCCGCACCGGCTGACGGCCCCCCTGTGGATAGTGACTCGACCTGACGGACGCGGTGCGGGTGATCTGCGCCCCGTCGCACTCGAGCGCGGAGTGAGCCCCAATGCGGAGGGCTCCTGCCTGATACGAATGGGGAACACGCACGTACTCTGTACGGCGAGCGTGTTGGACGGCGTGCCGGCCTGGCGCCGTCCCACTGGATTGGGGTGGGTCACCGCAGAGTACGCTATGCTTCCTCGCGCGACTGAGGAGCGGACGCCGAGGGAGCGGAGGGGTGCGGGCGGCAGGACGTCGGAGATCCAGCGCCTGATCGGCCGCAGCTTGCGGGCGGGGATGCGTAGCTTCGAGTTCGGGGAGCGCACGATTCAGATCGATTGCGATGTACTGCGGGCCGACGGGGGAACGCGCACGGCCGCGATTACCGGGGGCTCGGTTGCGCTTGCCGACGCTTGCAACTGGTTGGAATCTCAGGCCGGCGTCGCCAACCCTCTGGGTACGCTCGTCGCCGCCGTCTCCGTTGGCATCGTGGAGCGAGAGGCACGACTCGACCTCGCCTACGTCGAGGACAAAGCCGCCCAGGTGGATGCCAACGTCGTGATGGCGCCGCCCGACCGGTTCATCGAGGTGCAGTGCACCGCCGAGGGCGGGTCGGGCGTTCTGTTCGGTCGGTCGGATCTCCAGGGCATGCTCGATCTGGCCGAGCAAGGTGTCAGGCTGCTCTTTGAAGGGCAGCGCCGCGCCCTCGGGATCTGATCTGAGCGATCCGCCGGTGGCTAGGCTCCTGATCGCGACCCGAAATCCCGGCAAGCAACGGGAGATCAGCGCGCTCCTGAGGGATGTGCCCTGCGAGGTCGTATTCCCCGACGACGTGGGGATATGGGAACTCGAGGAGGAGTCGCGTCTCGAGGAGGCTGCGACGTTCGAGGGGAACGCCGTTCGCAAAGCCGTCTACTTCGCGAAGCGAAGCGCTCTCCCGGTGGCCGCGGAGGATTCGGGCATCGAGGTGTTCTCCTTGGGGGGCGAGCCCGGTGTCAGGTCGAGGCGGTTCGCGATGTTCGAGGGTCCACCGGACGAGCAGGATGCCGCGAACAACCGGGAGCTGCTCCGGCGGCTCGCGGGTCTTCCACCGCAGAAGCGGCGCGCGCGGTATCGTTGTGTGGTCGGCTATGTGGAGCGGCCGGACAGCGTGCCGCAGACATTCGAGGGACAGTGTATGGGAGCGATACTCACCGAGCCCAAGGGTGAGGGCGGGTTCGGCTACGATCCCCTGTTTCTGTCCGACGATCTAGGGGTGAGTTTCGGCGAGGCCGATCCTCGGGACAAGGAGCGCGTCAGCCATCGGGGAAGGGCGTTCAGGAGCTTTGCGGAGTGGTTGCGAGTGAATGCGCCGCCGTAGCGGTCTCGAGCGGTCCGGAGCGGGGGGCGAAGGCTCAAAAGGAGACGGCTTGGTCGTCCCGCTCGGTGCGCGTTAGGTTGTTGCGGTAGTAGCAGACGGGGCGTGGCGCAGCCCGGTAGCGCGCCTGCTTTGGGAGCAGGAAGTCGCCGGTTCGAATCCGGCCGCCCCGACTAGCGCCCCGGGTGGGCTCCTGGGCCGGGCGCCGCCTACACTCCGCGCTCCGGCGACCGCGTTAGTCGTCCAGCCCCAGCACCACCCACAGGCCGTGGAGGTGCTTGGCCAGGGGG
>JBHIEQ010000064.1:0-10168 GCA_046760725.1 Gemmatimonadales bacterium | reverse complement strand
GGATTACCGGGTGGCGCCGCCCGAGCAGGGTGGCTCGGGTGTGACGATAGTCGAGTTCCAGAAGTGAGCGGGATTCCCGAGGATGTCATCGAGCAGGTGCGTGACGCCGCCGACATCGTGGGGCTGATCGGCGAGCACGTGGAGCTCAGACGCACGGGGTCCGACTACAGGGGACCGTGCCCATTCCACGGCGGCACCCATCGCAACTTCGCGGTCATTCCCAAGAAGCAGATGTTCTACTGCTTCGTGTGCCACGAGGCTGGTGATGTCTTCACCTTCTACATGAAGCGGCTCGGCATGGACTACCCGACGGCGGTGCGCGAGGTGGCGCGCCTTGCGGGGATCCCCATTCCCGAGCGCACGACGAGTGGACCGGATCCCAGAGAGCCGCTGTTCTCCGCCGTGTCGGCGGCCGCCGATTGGTATGCCAGGCGCCTGCGCGAGAGCGACGACGCGAAAAGGGCGCGCGACTATCTGAGCACCCGAGAGTTCGATCTCGAGCGCCTCCTGACCGTGGGACTGGGCTTCGCGCCGAAAGGAGACGAGTTCCTCCAGGCCATGGAGGGGCTGGGCATCGAGACCGACGTCTTGCTCGCGGCAGGTCTCGCGGTCAAGCGGGACGACGGTTCCCTGAGGCCGCGATTCTGGAACCGGCTCCTGTTCCAGATCCACGACTTGAGGGGCCGCGTCGTCGGTTTCGGCGGGCGCATCATCGGCGAGGGAGAGCCCAAGTACTTGAACTCGCCCGACTCGCAGATCTTCCACAAGGGACGCCTGCTGTACCAGCTCCACGACGCCAAGCACGCGATCCGTAAGGCCGAGCGCGCGGTCATAGTGGAGGGCTACTTCGACGCGCTGCGACTCCATGAGATCGGCATAGAGGAAACCGTTGCCCCACTCGGTACCTCGCTCACCCGCGATCAGGCGAATCTGCTCAAGCGCTACTCCAAGAATGTCGTCCTGCTGTACGACTCTGACGCGGCCGGACTGCGGGCGAGCTTCCGTGCGGCCGATGAGCTGTTGCGTGCGGGCCTGCGCGTGGCCGTCGCGACGCCGCCCCAGGGGGAGGACCCCGACACGCTCGCGCGCAGCGGCGGGCGCGATTCCGTGAGCACTATCCTGGACGACGCGATCGACGTGCTCGAGCGCAAGCTCCAGCTACTGGAACGCAAGGGCTGGCTGGGCGGCGTCGCGGGAAGGAGACGTGCACTCGACCGGCTGATCCCGACGCTCCGGGCTGTCACGGATCCCGTGACACGCGATCTCTACGTCGGCCGGACAGCCGAGGCGCTCGGAGTCTCACCCACGTCGATAACCCGAGAGGTTGAGGGAGCGAACCGGCGTGGCGCGCCCGCGCTGGCAGCCCCCGCGGCGCGGGAGCGGCGCAAACGACAGTTGAGTATGCGGCGCCGCGGCAGTCCCGAGCGTGATTTGTTGCGCATCATCCTCCGGAAGCCCGAGTGGCGCGGCAGGATCGTCGAACAACTCGGGGCGCTCGAGATTCGGGACGGTCCCGAGAAGGAGCTGATCGGCCTCCTGTGTGCCGATCCGGATCTAACCGGCGCAGAGCTGCTGGAGGGACTGGACGGCGAGACCCGCGCTCTCCTGTCGCAACTCCTCGCGGAAGAATGGAGCGAGCCCAACCCGGACGCGATCGTGGAGGGCGCGCTGCGGAAGATCGAGAGCCGTCCCCTGGAGTCGCGGCTCAGCGCGATCGATCGGGAGATGACCCTGGCGTCGGAGCAGGAGAAGATAGAGCTGACCCGCGAGATCGATGTGCTGAGCCGGCGCATCGCGAAGTTGAACCCCGCAAGATGGAATGTGTTACAGAAACGGAGGACCCGTGCACCCTGATCTACTGGCACTCTTGGCGTTGCAGGAGAAGGACAAGGCCGTCATGGCCGTCGAGCAGGAGCTGCAGAGACTGGAACCCGAGCTCGCTGCTCTGGACGAGGCACTGGAGGAAGCCGAAGCGGCTTTCGCCGCCGCGCGGAAGGAGGTGGAAGAAGCCGACAACCGGCGCGTCGAGCTGGAGGGGAAGATCGAAGGGTACAGGGTGATGCAGGAGCGGCGCCGCCAGCGGCTGGAGTGGGTCAAGGGCGCGAAGGAAGCATCGACGCTCATGGCGGAGCTCGACCTCGCCCGTTCCGTTCTGGCTCGCGAGGAGGCGGAATGGATTCGGTCGTCCGACCGAGTGCAGGAGGCCGAGCGCCGCGCCGCCGAGTCCGAGCGAGTGCTCGAGGAGTTGCGTGCAGCTCAGGCTCCAGGGCGCGAGGCTATAGCCGCCAAGCAGCAGGAGCTGGACGACCAGCTCGCCGCGGCGATGAGCGAGCGGCAAGAGGCGGCGAAGAGCGTGGACCGAACGCTGCTGAGCCGCTACGAGCGGATACTCGCCGGCAGGGCGCCGCTCGCGCTGTATCCTCTGCGGAACGGCGCGTGCAGCCAGTGCTACACCGCGATGCCGCTGCATCGCAGGCAAAAACTCTTGAACGGCGAGGGGGTCGAGCCGTGTGAGGCGTGCGGCGTGCTCGTTTACGATCCCGGTGAAGCGCAGGACGCGTGAGGGGGGCTCGATCGCGCTGGCGCATCGTACCCCCGGCTGACTCCGAGCGCGCCTCCGCCCTCGCCGCCGCCCTGAGCATCCCGGATACGCTGGCCACCCTGCTGATCCAACGGGGTTTCGATTCGGCAGATTCCGCCAAGAGCTATCTCAGACCCGACCTCGAGTCCCTTAGCGACCCGTCCCTTCTCACGGGGATAGAACAGGCCGTCGATACCATCGCCCGCGCCGTGAAGCACCACCGCCGCATACTGGTGCACGGCGACTATGACGTGGACGGTCAGTGCGGCACGGCGATGCTCACACGCCTGCTGCGTGAGGCCGATGCAGATGTCGTTCCCTTCGTACCGCACCGCGTCCGCGACGGCTACGACTTCGGACCGGCGGGCCTGGCCAAGGCGCGCGAGGTGGGAGCCGGGCTCATCGTCACGTGCGACTGCGGTACGACGGCCCGGGAAGCCGTACGCCAAGCGCGCGATGAGGAGCTGGCCGTGGTCGTGACGGATCACCACTTGACCCGAGAGGCTCCAGCCGCGGACGCCGTGGTGAACCCGCAGCAGGCGGGCTGTGAGTCTCCGTCCAAGGAGCTGTGCGGCACGGGCGTCGTGTTCAAGCTTGCCCAGGCGCTGACCGGGCCTCTGGGACTTCCGGGCAACCTGCCGTTCCACATGCTCGACCTCGTAGCTCTCGCTACGGTGGCCGACGTGGTGCCGCTCACCGGTGAGAACCGGATACTGGTGCACCACTGCTTGAAGCTACTTCGGCGCTCCCGCTGGCCGGGCATCCAAGCGCTGGTGGACGTAGTCGGCCTCACGGGTAGAGAGATCCGCGCGGGCCACTTGGGTTTCATCCTCGCTCCCAGACTGAACGCGGCGGGACGCATCGGCGAGGCGATGGATGGCGTGGAGGCGCTTCTGTGCGACGATATCGAGGAGGCCCGGCGCTACGCGCGCAAGCTCGACACGATCAACGCGAGGCGCCAGGCGATGGACGAGGAGATACTGGAGCAGGCGGTCGAGGAGATCGAACGGGCGGCGGATCTCGATCGGCGCTACGGACTGGTGCTGGCGCGCGACGGCTGGCACCCCGGCGTTATCGGTCTCGTTGCGTCGCGGGTCGTGGAGCGATACGCGAGACCTACGGTCTTGATCGCGCTGGAAGGAAACGAGGGGCGCGGCTCCGGCCGCAGCATTCACGGCTTCGATCTGCATGACGCTCTGGTATCGTGCAGCGAGCATCTCACCCGCTTCGGGGGCCACCGCATGGCCGCGGGCCTGACCGTAGAGCGCGACCGGGTCGCTCCGTTCCGGGAGGCATTCGACGCTGTGGCGCGCGATCGATTGACCGAGGACGACCTGATTCCGACACAGCGGATCGACGCCATCGTGTCTATCGAGCAGCTGACCCCCGAGCTGGAACGGCTCCTCAGGCATCTCGAGCCCACCGGGCAGGGCAACCCGGCGCCGGTGTTGGGAGTGAAGGGAGCCCGCGCCCGCGCACCGCGAGTGGTGGGATCGAACCACCTCAAGTTCACCCTGGAAGACGGCTCCGGAGAGCTTGATGCCATAGGATTCGAGTGGGCCGATAGGGTGGATCCCGATTGGGGCCGCGGGCCGGTGGACGTTGCGCTGAAGCTCGAAACGAACGAGTGGCGGGGGATCGTCAAGCTGCAGGCGAGGGTGGTGGACATCAGGAGGGGAGAGTGACGGAGTACGCACTGCTTGCCGCGCACTGCGTCCAGCGCACCGCAAACCGCAAACCACCAACCGGCGACCCCCATGCGCATAATCTCCGGTGAGTTTGCCGGCAGGAACCTCAGGGCCCCGCCTGTCCGCCGCGCTCGCCCCACCGCCGGCCGCGTGAGGGAGGCGTGGTTCGACATCCTCGCGACCGAGCTCCCCGGAGCGTTGGTGCTCGATCTCTTCGCGGGGTCGGGGGCCCTGGGTCTCGAGGCCCTGTCGCGCGGAGCCCGGCGGGCTGAGTTCGTGGAAAGCGACTCCCGCTCACTCAAGGCGCTGAAGGAGAACATCGGGAGCCTCGCCGTAGCCGAGCGCACGACGATACACCGCAAGGACGCGCTGCGCTTCGCCGCGGGGCTCGGCGACCACGAATTCGACCTCGCCTTCGCGGATCCTCCCTACGACACCGACCACGCGGTGCGCCTCGTCGAGATATTTCGGGAGCGCCGTTTTGCCCGCATCTTGGGAGTGGAGCATCGTGCAACTATGGCTATCACGGGAGACGACATGCGCCGCTACGGCGACGCATGCCTTACATTCTGCTACGCACCATGACACGTACCGCGGTTTACCCCGGCTCGTTCGATCCCGTGACACGGGGTCACGAGGACTTGATTCGGCGCGCCTTCACCTTCGCCGACCGCGTGGTCGTCGCCGTCGCGGTCAACCCCGCCAAGGCACCGCTCTTCACGCTCGACGAGCGGGTGGCGCTCCTCGAGACGGTGCTGGGCGATGACCGCGTGGTGGTCCGGTCGTTCGACGGGCTGCTGGCGGATTTCGCGAGGTCCGAGAGCGCCCACATCATCATTCGCGGGCTGAGGGCCGTGAGCGATTTCGACTATGAGTCGCAGATGGCGCTCATGAACCGGCAGCTCTACCCGGAGTTGGAGACGGTGTTTCTGGTGCCGGCGGTGCATCTCACCTACCTGAGCTCCAGCCTGGTGCGCGAGGTGGCGGGCTTGGGCGGCGACGTGAGCGAGTTCGTACACCCGGAGGTCGAAAAGGCGCTCGAGGCGAAGTTCGGCAAGTGAGCTTCCGCGCCGATCTCAGACGCCGCGCGGGTCGGCTGGGAGGCCGCGTGGTACTGGCGGAGGGATGGGACCCGCGCGTGAGGAAGGCCGGGGAGATCATCGAGCGGGAATCGGTAGCGTCGGTGACGGTGCTCGATCGATCCGTGGTCCCTGCTCCCGCGGTTGATCGCGTGGCCGATCTGTTGCATCGCCGCCAGCCGACCAAAGTGGCGACCGTCTCCCAGGCCCGCGAGCTGGCCCGGGACCCGGTCAACTTCGCCGCGGGGCTCGTTGCGCTGGGTGAGGCCGACGCCGCCGTTGCAGGGGCGGTTTACACTACGGCCCAAGTGATCCGCGCGGCGCTCGGCGCGATCGGACCGGCCGCGGGAATAGGGACGGTCAGTAGCTCGTTTTATATGGTTCTTCCCGCTTCCCGTCTCCCGTTTCCGGAAGCAAGCGAGCTCGTCTTGACCTTCACCGACTGCGGTGTCGTGCCGGAGCCGACTGCCCAGGAGCTGGCCGAGATCGCGCTCGTAGCCGCGCGCGACAGGCGGATGGTGGTGGGCGACGATCCTGTGGTGGCCTTTCTCTCGTACAGCACTATGGGGAGTGCCGATGGGCCGCGGGTCGAAAAGGTCAGGCAGGCGGTCGGGCGGTTTCGCGAGATCGCGCCCGACGTGGTGGCCGACGGCGAGCTTCAGGGCGATGCTGCCCTCGTGCCTCACATCGCGCGGGAGAAAGCCCCGGGCTCTCGCGTCGCGGGAACCGCCAACATCCTGGTCTTCCCGGACCTTGACAGCGGGAACATCGCGTACAAACTGGTGCAACACCTAGCCGGCGCCGGCGCAATCGGCCCTGTGCTCCAGGGTCTCCAGCGCCCCATGGTCGATCTGTCGCGCGGGGCAACGGTGGATGACGTGGTGGACGTGAGCGCTGTAGCGCTGCTTCAGGCCGCTAGCCCCACCCCCAGGCCGAACGAGGAGGAAGGATGAGCTTTACCGTGCGAAAAGACGAAGCCTCGGGTGTGACGGTGGTAGGTGTCGATGGACAGCTCATCGTGGGCAACCGTCACGAGCTCAAGAAGGACGTGACGGACAAGCTGGAAGCCGGCGAGAGGAAGTTCGTCATCGACTTCTCCAACACCGGGTATATCGATTCGTCCGGGCTCGGAGCGCTCGTGACGATCGCCAAGAAGGTGCGCGAGGCCGGTGGCGAGATGAGATTGGCCGGCCTCAACGACGACCTTCGCACGCTCTTCGAGCTCACCAAGCTGGACACGTTGTTCACGATCGTCGAGTCGGCAGAGGAAGCCATATCCTCTTTCTAGCCAAGTGACCGCGCCGGTAGCCCCGCTTCGGCTCTACGTGCGCCGCCGCGAAACGGCGGATCCGGAGCGGCGTGTGGAGATCTCGATCAGGGTCCCGACCGACCTGGACGTCGTCGAGGAGGCGGTGGACCTGATGGCCCGGCATTGTCTCGCCTGCGGGTTCCCTCCCCGCGCAGCCCGGTTCAACCTTCGCGTCGCCCTCTGCGAGGCACTCGCCAACGCGATCATCTACGGCAACGCTTTGGATCCGGCGAAAGACGTCCACGTGAGGGCGGATGTCGCACGCGACAGGATCGCGCTGCACGTGAAGGACGAAGGACAGGGGTTCGATCCGACCGGCGTGCCCGATCCGACCGCCCCCGAGCGGCTGTCACTCGAGGACGGCCGCGGGTTGTTTCTCATCAGGCAGCTCGTGGACGAGGTTCGTTTCAACGACCGGGGTAACTCTATCTGCATGATCATGCACCGGGACTAGATCGGCTCGACGCGATCCTCCAGTCGCTGGGGGAGGTGACCGGCTGCCGCCTCCGCCTGTGGCGTTTCGGTCGCGGCAGGTTGCGGCCGGTGATAGACGGGCTGGACGCGGATGCCCCCGAGATGCGGACGGATGACTCGGGTCGCATCGTGCCGGCGGAGAGCGGGCGATACGTGTACCCGGTCCCCGAGCTCGAGGGATACTGGTTCGAGGTGGTACGGGCCCGCGGCGATCCGGAACAGGCGGCCGCGCAGCTGAGGCCGCTCCTGGGACAGCTGCTCGACCGCGAGCGCGATTCGCTCAACCTCTCCAAGCAACTCGCGTCCCGCTACGAGGAGATCGAGCTCCTCTACACCATAAGCGAGATACTCGGGCGCACGATCAACCTGGAGCTCGCGGCCGAGTGGATCCTCCGCGAGGTGAGCGACGTAGTGGGCTCCCGCCGTGCGTCGATCTTCGTGTACGACGAGACCGCCGGATTGCTCCGTCCGGTCGCGGCACTCGGCAGAGACGTGGCGGAGCTGTCTCCGGTTGAGCTGGACGATCCGCAATCGATCACGGCGCGCGTCTTCCGCGAGGGCCAGATCGTGGGCCACGACCCGCGAAACCCGATCGGCGAGTTCCCCGGAACGGGCGAGGCCCGACGGGCATACCGCGGTATGGCGTTCCTTTCGGTTCCGATCATGTACCCCAACCCCCAGGGTGCTCCGCGGCCAGTCGGGGTAATGAACCTCACCGACAGAATGGGCACGGACGCGTTCTCGGGGGGCGAACGCCGCCTGGCCGCGGCGGTCGCGAATCAGATCGGCGCCACCATCGAGAACGCCCGTCTGGTGCAGCGTGATTTGGCGCGCCAACGGCTGGACCGCGAACTTGAGCTGGCGCACGACCTCCAGCTCAAGCTGCTGCCCTCGCCGGAGCTCCTGGGGCCGGACGTGGATGTCGCGGCCCGGTGCGTCCCAGCCGAGCGGGTGGGAGGAGACTTCTATCATTTTGTGCGCCTCGCCGACGGAAAGGTGGGGGTCATGCTCGGGGACGTGTCATCGCACGGCTACGCGGCGGCGCTCGTCATGGCCCTCGTGCGGTCCGCCGCCGGAATCCACGCCGCGGAGGCGGGGTCGCCCGACGGCGCCCTCAGGCGCCTGCTCGACTCCATCTCCGGCGAGCTGGCCGAGACCGAGATGTTTCTCAGCCTGTTCTACGGCGTAATCGATCCGACCCGCGGTGTCTTGCGATACGCCAACGCCGGACACCCCCACGCGTTCAAGGTTGGCGGTGATGGGGGCGTCGAACGGCTCGCCGCGACCTGCCCTCCGCTAGGCGTGACCGAGCGCGAGGCCATCCTCGCGGCCGCGACCACCTGGTCACCCGGCCACGACAGCCTGTTGCTCTTCTCGGACGGAATCAGCGACGCCCTGAACCTCGAGGGCCAGCGGCTGGGAGAAGAGCGCGTGCTGGAGACGGTGAAAGCACACCGGCGCGCGCCGAGCGATGAGGTCGTGCAACAGGTGCTGGCCCAAGTGGATGCCTTCGAACCCGTGAGCAAGGACGACCGCACGGTGCTCGTCCTTAGGACCTGAGTGGCACGCAAGCTCGGCCAACACTTTCTCACCGACCCGGCGATACTTGACCGGATCGTCGCCGCACTGGACCCCGCCCCCCAAGACACGGTGATCGAGATAGGGGCGGGTAAGGGAAGCCTCTCGCGCCGCTTGGCACCCAAGGTCGGACGTGTCATCGCGATCGAAAAGGATCGGGACCTCGCGGAACGGCTCCGGGAAGCGGAACGCGACAGGCGGGAAACGGCGGAACAACAGAGGGAAACACGCCCACCGCTCCCGCCCAACGTAAGCATCGTCGAAGGGGACGCCCTCGAACTCGACTGGCACTCGCTCCTCAAGGAATCCGACGCTTCCCGCTTCCCGCTCCCCGTTTCCCGGCCGTTCGCCGGTTTCAAGCTGGCCGGCAACATCCCCTACCAAATCACCTCGCCGCTCATCGACAAGGCACTCACGCCGCCCGCGCCCGAGCGGATCGTCTTCTTGGTGCAGCTGGAAGTGGCAGCGCGCCTCGCGGCTGAACCCGGGAGCCCGAGCTACGGCCCGCTCACCGTGGGAGTGCAGTCTGCCGCCACCGTGGAGCGGCTGTTCACCGTCAAAGCCGGCTCGTTCAGCCCGCCGCCAAAGGTCCATTCGGCGCTGGTGCGGCTCACACCACTCGAAGACCCGCTCGTTCCGTGGGAACAACACGCGGCGTTTCGCCGCTTCGTGCACGAGCTGTTCAGCCGGCGCCGCAAGCAGCTTGGAGGGGTGCTCAAGGCCATCTCCGGCGCGAGTGCGACAGAGGTCGCGGCTCTCGCCGAAGACTTGAAGCTGGATCTGAGGTCGCGCGCGGAAGTCTTTGCGCCAGTTGAGCTTGCGCGGTTGTTTATGCGGCTGGGGTGAGACGCACCGGCATCGCGATTGGCGATCTGCCCCCACCATTCGTTAATCTGCAGTGAACGGTAATGACCCTAGCAGAATGACCGGACTACAGGCTCGGCCCGGCGGAACCCTCGTCGAGCGCGCTATCGGCTACCTCGGGAGCGGGCCCGCTGACAGCTCGGCCATAGCGCGCGACGTCCTCGGTCTGGGGGTGGTGCCGGCGGCCGTGGCCGACCGCGTTGCCGTGGCCCTCCTGGGCTCGCACCCCAGGGTTCGCCGCCTGCCGGCGGGGCACTGGGATCTCGTCCGACACCAGGGCGGCTCCCCCGCGCTGGACGACGTGAGCTTCGCCGTGGTCGATGTCGAGACCACAGGGACTCGCCCGCGGCGAGGCGACCGCGTGGTCGAGATAGCGATTGTCTCGGTCGCGGACGGGACTGCGGAGCCGGTGTTCGAGAGCCTGCTCAATCCGGAGCGTCCCATCCCCCCGCTCACCAGATCCCTCACCCGCATTACCGATGCGATGGTGCGGGATCGCCCGGTGTTCGGCGAGATCGCGGACGAGGTCGTGGCTGCTCTCGCGGGCCGAGTGTTCGTCGCGCACAACGTGCGGTTCGACTGGGCGTTCGTTACC
>JBHIEQ010000063.1:0-10180 GCA_046760725.1 Gemmatimonadales bacterium | reverse complement strand
GGGATTCACCGGCTTCACGAGATAGTCGTCCAGCTCGATGCCGATCGCCTCGTGCATCGTGCCGGCCTCCTCGCTCTTCGTCACCATCACGACGGGCACGGCCGGATCGATTCCCCGAATCTCCTCCACCAGCTCGAGCCCACGCCGACCCGGCAGCTGCTCATCCAGCAGCACCACTCCGTAGGGACGTCGCCTCAGGAGCGCGATCGCATCGTCGCCGTGAGCCGCCTTCTCGACCTCGTAGCCGTGCTCCTCAAGGAAGAGAACGTGCGCCCCGAGAGATTCTATCTCGTCTTCCACCCAGAGGATTGACCTGGGACGCGGCATGTTCGCCCTTTCATTAGCGTTCTTTGCGCGGGCCAACCGGCCCCGAACTCCAAAGCTAACGAGCTAGCTGCCGCCCGTGGTGCATCATAGATTGAATCGTTGATGCCAGGCCGGCTATCCTGCGAGGGTACAGCGTGCTCGACGAGCTCGACAGCGCCGAGGATCACCTGATAACGGAAATGGCGGAGGCCGCCCGGGGACCCAAGAGGAATGGGCTCTTCGCGCTCTGGCTGTTCGTCCGCCTGTGCCGCGACCGGTTTCCCCCTGTGGCGGTGTCCGATCGGGCGCATCGTAGAAGACTCGACAACGTAGAACGCCGCCTGAGCAGTCTCTCGCTACCGGCCGCGATCCGCCGGGCGATTACCGCGTCTATCAGAGACTTGAAACAGTCCGGCTCGGTGAGCGTCCCCTTGCGCCAACTGATAGCACCGGCCCGCGAAGCGCTCGGGTCGGGAGCCGCAGACGCCGTGGCTCTTGCAGCGAGGACGGCCGGAGAGACCGCCCAGACACAGGTGGCCTGACGATGGCCGAGCCCCGCCGTATTCCGCGTGACTCACTCACCCACCTGGTGAACCAGGTTGACTCGCTGCCCAAGGGCGACACACCTCCCGACACGGTGCCGAGCGGCTTTCCCTCGCTGGATCGCATGATCGGCGGAGGGTTTCGGCGTGGCGACCTCATCGTGTTGGGCGGAGACGTCGGCTCCGGCAAGTCGGCCCTCGCACTCGCGATTGCCTTGAGAACCGCGCGCCTCGGCCGCCCCGTGGCATTCTTCTCGGGCGAGATGGACGAGGACCGTCTCATGGAACGGGCTCTCGCGATCGAGGCGAGGGTTCAGATCGATGAGATGCGGACCGCCGATCTCAGCGAGGCGGAGCGGGCCGCCATTGGTGCGGCGGCCCTCCGGATGCGGGAGCTGCCGCTCAGGGTGCATCCCATACTGGGGCACGACTTCAACGAATCCCTGAGCCCGGCGTGGCAGGGGGACCCGGCGCTCCTGGTGGTGGACTACCTCCAGCTCCTACCCCCGCCGGCCTCCCGCCTCACGCAGGATGAGGACGCGGCGGCCGCCGTGCGCGCCCTCAAGGCACTGGCGCTCGACAGCCGCATCGCGTGTCTCGCGCTCGCGCATTTGCCGCGTCACGAGCCCGACCGTTCGGACCAGCGGCCCACGCTGGACGACTTCGGCGTCCTGGGGTCGGTCAAGCAGCACGCCGATCTGGTGCTCGCCCTCTATCGCGAGGAGATGTACAACCCGGGCGGAGGGGTGGAGGGCGCGACCGAGCTGATCATCGCCAAGAACCGCAACGGTCCCACGGGCTTCATCGACCTGTACTTCCACCACAAGTGGATGCGCTTCGAGGACATGCTGGACCCCGAATGAGGCTGCTCCGACGCCGGGGGACGGCCGTCACGGCCGTTCGTCGCCTTCCACCGCCCCTCATCGCCCCTCGACGATAGCCTCCGCCTCGATCTCCACCAGCATCTCAGGTGAAATCAATCGACTGACCTCCACCATCGCCGTGGCCGGGCGTATGCTTCCGAACACCTCGCCGTGAGCCCTCCCGACAGCCTCCCAGTTGTCGATGTCGGTGACATACATACGGGTGCGCACTACGTCCTCCAGCCGCGCACCCGCCTGCCCGAGTGCCCGTGCGATGTTGTCGAGCACCCTGACCGTCTGCTCGTACGCGTCCCCTACCCCGACTATCGCTCCCGACTCATCGGTGGCGGTGGTTCCTGACACAAAGACGAATGAGCCCACCCGCACGGCCCGCGAGTAGCCGACGATCGGCTCCCACTTGGTGCCGGAGCTTATGAGCTGTCGCTGCATGAGAGCTCTCCTTTTCTCATTGCTCCTGATCTCCCCCATCACTGTTGATCGCCCTTCATCGCCCTATCGCCTCATCGCCTCTCCGGCATCGCCCGCCTCACCCACAACACCGATCCCAACACGACGGCGATCGCCAAGAGCGTGCCCAGCGTCAGGTGCTCATCCAGAATCACCCATCCCAACAGCACCGCCACGACCGTGTTCACGTACGTCGACGTGCCTATGAAGGCCGCCTGCGCGTGCTGGAGCAGATACACGTAGCTCGTGTATGCCACGATCGACCCGAACGCTATCAAGTACAGCACCGCACCCACTCCCGCCATCGACGGCTCCAAGCGGCCCGCTTCACCAAGCGAGATGCCGATGACTGCAAGCACGCCCCCGCCGAACAGCATCTGAAGCGCCGCATGAATGTAGGGTCCGGTTGTCACCGGACGGCGCTTGGAGTACACCGAGCCCAGCGCCCAGGCCGCGCCCGCTGCCACCAGTGCCGCGGGCCCCGCGAGGCCAGCTGCACCCAGCGGAGCGCCCGTTCCCACCACCAGCAGCGCCACTCCGCCGAAGCCCACAAGCAACGCTGCAAACTGCTGTCAGTTGGGCCGCGCCTCGCTCCCGGGGATCAGCGCATCGAACACCGCCATCCAAAGGGCGCCGGTTACCACAAGGACGGCCGCCGTTCCGGACTCGACGAACTGCTCGGCCCAGATGACGGTCCCATTGCCGATGGTCAGCAACAGAAAACCCACGATCGCGCTGGTCGCCCAGTCGCGGGGTCGCCCGGGCAGCTTCTGTCCGAGCGCGAGGGCGAGTGCCGACAGAACGCTGCCGGCCGTGAGGAACAGAATACCGCCGAAGAGCGCGGGAGGGAGGTGCTGCACCCCGATCCGGATGGCGAGGTACGTGGACCCCCACACAACACTGATTATGGCATAGGCCGCCAGCACGCTCCCGCGCAGCGATCCCTCCCGTAAGCGGGTCGCGAAAGCTCGCCGCGCGCGTCGCCCGCTTCAACCTGCTCCTGCTCGAACAGATGCGGGGATGCGGCTTGGTGGGACCTCCAAGTAACTCCTATATTGCTCAGAGGGCGTACTCGCACGTGAGGGGTCGATGGCCGGCCACAGCAAGTGGAAGCAGATAAAGCACAAGAAGGCGGCGGCCGATGCCAAGCGCGGCGCCAAGTTCACCAAGCTCATCAAAGAGATTACGGTCGCGGCCCGCGAGGCGGGCGGTGACCCCTCAGGCAATCCCCGTCTGCGTACCGCCATCGACGCCGCGAAGGCCGCCAACATGCCGTCGGAGAACATCGAGCGCGCCGTCAAGAAGGGGACGGGCGAGCTGGAGGGCGTGGCCTACGTGGAAGCCCTCTACGAGGGCTACGGGCCCGGCGGTGCGGCGATCCTCGTGCAGGTCACGACCGACAATCTGAAGCGAACGGTTGCGGAGATACGCCACCTGTTCTCCAAGAACGGCGGCAACCTCGGCAGCCCCAATTCCGTAGCATGGATGTTCGAGCGGAGGGGCCAGATCTACCTCGACGCCTCACGGTACCCCGAAGATCTGGCTCTTGAGGCCGCGCTGAACGCTGGTGCCGAAGACGTGGATACCGAGGGCGAGCAGCATGTGATCACCACATCACCGAACGAGCTGCACGCGGTGAGGGATCGCCTGTCAGAGAGCGGTATCGAGGCTCTCGAGGCGGAGCTTGCGATGATCCCGACGACGACGGTACAAGTGGCCGGCAAGGAAGCCGAGCAGCTCCTGAGGCTGATGGACCTCCTAGAGGATCACGACGACGTGGCCAAGGTATTCAGCAACTTCGATATCGACACGGAGACGATCGCGGCGGCCAGCAGGTGAGCGTTCGCGTGCTGGGTGTGGATCCCGGCACCTCGGTGACCGGCTACGGGGTGCTCGAGCCCGTCGATGGGCGACCCGGTCGTCTCCTGGAATGCGGGGTAATTCGCACCGACGCGCGTGCGAAGCTGTGGCGCCGGCTGGACGTACTCTATGAGGGCCTGTGCGAGCTGATTGAGCGGCACAGGCCCACCACACTCGCTCTGGAGACAGCCTTCTACGGTAAGAACGTGCGCACGACCCTGGCACTGGGCCACGCACGCGGTGTCATCCTGCTGGCCGCAGCCCGTCACGATCTCGATGTGGCGGAGTTCGCGCCCGCGACCGTGAAGAAGAGCGTTGTCGGCAGAGGCGGCGCGGCCAAGGCACAGGTGGGATACATGGTGCAGCGACTGCTGCACCTCAAGGAACCACCCACTCCGAGCGACGCCGCCGACGGAGTGGCGGTGGCTCTAACATTTCTCCTGACCGAGGCGAGGGAACGTTGATCGCCGCAGTCAGCGGGCGGGTGACGTCGAAGACCGGCGATCAGGTCGTGGTGCAGACCGCAGCTGGCGTGAGCTACGAGCTTGCGGTCCCGCTCGGAGTGCTGGAGCGCCTTCCCCCCGAAGGAGCGCAAGTCACGCTTAAGACGGTACTAGTCGTTAGGGAGGATGCCTGGGCGCTCTACGGGTTCGACGACGAAGTCGAACGCTCCATCTTCCAGAGATTACTCGCGGCCTCCGGAGTGGGACCCCGGCTCGCGCTGGCGATCGTTTCGACCCTGGGTGGGGCGCGCGTGGCCCGTTCCATCGCCGACGCCGACCTCGCCGCACTATGCACAGTGCCCGGAGTAGGCAAGAAGAAAGCGGAGCGGCTGGTGCTCGAGCTCAGGGACCGATTGGGTGACGTGGCGGCCGCGGGCGTCGAGGCGGCGGTGAACGCGCCGGCCGATCAGGCGGTGCGGGCGTTGGTCAACCTCGGCTACACCTACGGCGAAGCCGAAAGCGCCGTCCGAACCCTGGTGTCGGAGGACGGCACCGCTCAGCCCGTTGACTTGATACGGGGGGCGCTCAAACTGTTACAGGCGACACAGTGAAGACCGAGATGCGTACAGCCGAATGGATTTGCACTCTTTGTGGGGCTACGAATCGCAAGTTGGTGGGAGATGATGACTCCGAGGCGGAGGACCGCTGCGTGAGTTGCCACCAGCCCCACCGTATCGTCGAGGATGCTCGGCCGGTTCGCTGGCTGGCGACTCCAAAGTCGTGACACGCGCCGAGATCACTACCCCCGAAGCCCTTCCGGAGGAAACGTCCGCCGAAGCGACGCTGCGTCCGTCGCGGCTGGATGAGTTCGTCGGGCAGGCCACGGTGAAGGAGAGCCTGCAGATCGCGATCGACGCCGCCCGTCAGCGGCGTGAGCCTCTCGATCATCTGCTCTTCTTCGGCCCGCCGGGACTCGGCAAGACCACGCTGGCCATTCTGCTGGCACGCGAGATGGGCGTGAACATCCGGACCAGCAGCGGACCGGTGCTTGAGAAGGCCGGTGACCTGGTGGGACTCCTGACGGGTCTCCAGCGCGCCGACGTCCTGTTCATAGACGAGATCCACCGCCTGCGTCCGCAGCTGGAGGAGTTCTTGTATCCCGCAATGGAAGACTACCGGGTTGACGTCCGGATCGCCGACGGACCGAATGCCCAGACCATTCCCATGAGCGTCGAGCCGTTCACCCTGATCGGCGCCTCCACGCGGTACGGAATGCTCACGCCCCCCATGCGGGCGCGCTTCGGCATGGTGGAGCGCCTGGGGTATTACCCGGCGGAGGATCTCGCGCAGATTGTCAAGCGCTCGGCCACGATCCTAGACATCGAGGTGGATCCCGAGGGGGCAGAGGAGATCGCGAAGCGTTCCAGGGGCACGCCACGGGTCGCGAACCGGCTGCTGCGCCGCGTACGTGACTACGCCCAGGTCAGGGCCGACGGAGCGGTCTCGGGCGAGGTGGCCCGGGCGGCCCTCGAGCGGCTCAACGTTGACGAGTACGGCCTGGACGACATGGACGCCCGCATCCTCAAGGTGATCATCGAGAAGTTCGACGGTGGTCCCGTCGGCCTCAACACGATCGCCGTAGCAGTCGGCGAGGACGCCGAGACGCTCGAGGAGGTGTACGAGCCGTTCCTCATTCAGCACGGCTTCCTCAACAGAACACCGCGCGGGCGGACGGCCACCCCGGCCGCCTACCGCCATTTCGGGTTCGTCCCCACGGATCCGTTGACCGGACAGCGGTCCATCTTCGACGCAGGGTCAGGTGGATAGCGGCTATCGCACGACCGACTTCGACTACGACTACCCCCCCGATGCAGTTGCCCAATACCCGCTCGAGGAGCGCGATGCAAGCCGCCTGCTCGTATTGGAGCGTGAGACCGGGGGAATCCGTCACCTGAAGTTCGGGGACCTGCCGGCGCTGTTCGAGAGCGGCGACGTCCTGGTACGGAACACCAGCCGGGTGATCCCTGCGCGACTCATTGGCACACGCGACAATGGCCGCGAGGCGGAGGTGTTGCTCGTCCACGCTGAGGCGGACGGCACGTGGCAGGCGATGGTCCACCCCGGAGGAAAACTCAAACTGGGCCGCACGATCCGCTTCGGCGATGACGCGGTGGCGGAGGTGGTAGAGGTCTATCGCGGGGGACTGAGACGTCTCGCATTCCAGGGGAAGCTGGACGTAGCACAGCTCATGCGCCGCTACGGCCGGGTGCCGCTCCCGCCCTACATCGAGCGAGCGCCCTCGGAAGACGACAAGGAGCGATACCAAACGGTGTACGCTCAGGTGAACGGCAGCGTCGCGGCCCCGACCGCAGGCCTTCACTTCACCGCCGCGACCTTCGAGGCAATAAGGGGCCGCGGCGTGGCGGTCGCTGACGTCCTTCTTCACATCGGTCCCGGCACGTTCAAGCCCGTGGAGGTGCAGGATCCCTCGCGCCACATCATGCACGCTGAGTGGTACGAGATCTCCGAAGAGGCCGCCCGGACGATCAACGAGGCGCGGGACGGCGGAGGGCGCGTATGGGCTGTGGGTACGACGGCGGCCCGGGTGCTCGAGGCCGTAGCGGTAGCACCGAACGCTCCCGCTGCGCGGTGCGAGGTAGCGGCCGGCTCCGGCTGGACCGATCTGTTCATTCGTCCTCCATACGATTTCAGGATGGTGGACGCGCTGCTCACCAACTTCCACCTTCCCCGGTCCACACTCCTCATGCTCGTGGCGGCCTTCGCGGGCTACGAGCGCACCATGGCGGCTTACCGGGAGGCGATTCAAAAGGGCTATCGGTTGTTCAGCTATGGGGATGCGATGGTGATCGTGTGAGCGCGTTCGATTTCACGCTCCAGGGCTCGGCGGCGGCCGCCCGCGCCGGTACGCTCGAGCTCCCCCACGGCACTCTGCGAACCCCCTGCTTCATTCCGGTCGGCACGCAGGGCACCGTCCGGGCGCTCTCACCGCGAGACCTCGAAGCCGTGGGTGCCGAGATCCTCCTTGCCAACACGTACCACCTCCACGTGCGTCCGGGAGAGGACATCGTCGCCAAGCTGGGAGGCCTGCACCGGTTTATGGCCTGGTCCGGACCCCTGCTCACCGACTCGGGGGGATTCCAGGTGTTCTCGCTGGCGGGGTCGCGCACGGTCGACGAGGAGGGCGTGGAGTTCCAATCCCACGTGGACGGGACGCGCCGGCGTCTCACGCCCGAACGCACGACGGAGATCCAGTGGGTATTGGGCGCGGACGTTGCCATGGCCTTCGACCATGTACCGCCCGGAGACGCGGATCGCGGCACGGCCGAGGACGCCCTGGAGCGAACGGCACGCTGGCTGGAACGCTGCCGGATGCGTCACGAGGAGCTCGCACGCGAGGCTCCCGAGCGACAGACGTTGTGGCCCATCGTGCAGGGAGCGACCTTCGGGGATCTGAGGCGCCGCGCGGTGGAGCAGGTGCTGACGATGGGCGACTGGACCGGGATCGCCGTAGGCGGCTTGGCGGTCGGCGAGCCCAAGGCCGCAATGTTCCGGGTGTTGGAGGAACTGGATCCGACGCTGCCGCGTGAGGCGCCCCGTTATCTTATGGGCGTCGGGTTTCCGGAAGACCTCCTCCGTTCCGTGGCACTCGGGATGGACCTGTTCGATTGCGTGGCGCCCACGCGCAACGGACGCAACGGCACGGCGTACACGCCGGACGGGCCCGTCAACATACGGAACGCGATTCACCGGCAGGACGCGGGACCGCTGGACGACCGATGCGATTGCGAGACTTGTACGACTTACTCTCGCGGCTATCTCCGTCATTTGTTCGTGGCAGAGGAGCTCTTGGGGTTACGTTTGCTGTCGTTACACAACGTGCGATTCCTGGTGAGGCTCGTGGAAGAGGCCCGCGGTCACATTCTTGAGGGGTCGTTCGACCAATGGCACGTGGAATGGCTGGGCCGGTACGAACAAGGGAGAGATGAGTGACGTTCAACCTGCTTCTCATGCTGCAAGCTCAGCCGGACACCAGCCGCGGCTTTCTCACGATGCTGTGGTATCTGGTCGGATTCGGCGCGATCTTCTATTTCTTCTTCATCAGGCCGCGCGCGAAGCAGGAGAAAGAGCATCGCGAGAAGATTCAGCGAATCAAGCGCGGCGACAGAGTGGTGACCATGGGAGGGATCATCGCCGAGGTCGTCCACATCAAAGACAGTCAGCTCACGGTGAAGAGCGGGGAGTCACGGCTGGTCGTGCAACGTGAGAGGATCGCCGAGGTCTTGACCGGTGAAGAAGAAGGGGAGAAGAAGTAATGGCGCTGCGGCCTCTTCACCTCCTTGGATCCCCCGCGCTACGGCAGCGCGCCGCTGAGGTGGGCCAGGCCGATGAAGAAGTGCGACAGCTGGTCGAGGACCTGCTGGACACGATGCGCGCGGAAAGAGGCATCGGACTCGCCGCGAACCAGGTGGGTGTGACGCGTCGCGTCGCCGTAGTGCAAGTCGGAGAGAACGATCCCATCGTGTTGATCGACCCCGTCATAATCGAGCGAGAGGGAACGGTCCGCGATGAAGAGGGCTGCCTCTCCATTCCGGAGATCTTCGCCGACGTCGAGCGTGCAGCCCGCATTGTCGTAGAAACGACCTCCCTGGACAACGAACGCCGGCGCATTGAAGCCACCGACCTTACTTCCCGCGCCATCCAACACGAGATAGACCACCTCGACGGTGTGCTGTTCCTGGACCACCTCAGCCCCCTCAAGCGCAGGATGCTTCTCAAGAAGTGGAAGAAGATGCGGAAGGGAACGAGCGGCTACGTCAAGGAAGTGTCGCCGGCTGCCGGGCAGCCCGTGAGGTTCTAGACCGTGCGTATCGTCTTCTTCGGAACCCCCGAGTTTGCGGTTCCCTCTCTCAGAGCCCTCCTGGGTGAGGGGTTCGACGTGGCGGCCGTCGTGACGCAGCCGGATCGGCCCAGGGGAAGGTCACGCTCCACCCTGATCCCCTCACCCGTCAAAGCCGTGGCCGAGGAAGAGGGACTGACAGTCCTCCAGCCCGAGCGGCCGAGCGGCGAGGAGTTCCTCGATCAGCTCCGGCCCCTCCAACCCGATATCGGGGTCGTGGTCGCCTACGGACACATCCTCAAGCCCGCACTGCTCGCGCTGCCCACGCGGGGGATGATCAACGTGCACGCGTCTCTCCTCCCTGCACTCCGGGGCGCTGCCCCGATCGAGCATGCAATACTCCTGGGGCTGGACGAGACCGGTGTCACGATCATGCAGATGGAGGAGACGCTCGATACCGGCCCGATCATTCATCAGGTATCGACCCCGATCGCCCCCGACGAGACCGGCGGCGAGCTGACGGTGAGGCTTGCCGAGCTGGGGGCACTGGCGCTGGTGGAGGCACTCGCCCTCATCGCCACGGGGAAGGCTACGCCGAAGGCGCAGGATGACAGCAAGGCCTCCTACGCCCCAAAGATCACGCGCGACGACGCTCGTATCAGGTGGAACGCCAGCGCAGACGAGATCGCGCGCATTGTCCGCGCCTTCGATCCGCGGCCCGGAGCCTGGACGACCCTCGGGAATACAGAGCTCAAGCTGTTCGGGCCCCGCCCCGCCAACGAGTGGGAGGCGGAGGAGGTGGCGGGTCAGGTGGTCGAGACAGACCCCGCATTCGTCGTC